>JASLBS010000060.1 GCA_030146405.1 Arthrobacter sp. | reverse complement strand
CCGATCACGATCACGTTCTCGAGCTTCTCGACGCCGTCGATCTCGCTGAGCAGCTGGGGCACGATCGTGGTCTCGACGTCGGAGGACACGCCGGTGCCGCGGGTACGGAACAGCGAGTCCATCTCGTCGAAGAACACGACGACGGGGCTGCCGTCCGAGGCCTTCTCGCGGGCCCGGGCGAAGATCAGTCGGATGTGGCGCTCGGTCTCCCCCACGTACTTGTCCAGCAGCTCCGGGCCCTTGATGTTCAGGAAGTAGCTCCGGATCTGCTCCACGCCCGCCCTCTCGGCGGCGCGCGCGGCCAGGGAGTTGGCCACGGCCTTGGCGATCAGCGTCTTGCCGCACCCCGGAGGGCCGTACAGCAGGATCCCCTTGGGGGGCTTCAGGCCGTGCTCACGATAGAGGTCGGGGTGCAGGAACGGCAGTTCGACGGCGTCGCGGATCTGTTCGATCTGCGGGCCGAGGCCGCCGATGTCGCCGTACGCGATGTCCGGCACCTCCTCGAGGACGAGGTTCTCCACCTCGCTGCGGGCCACCTTCTCCAGGCCGTACCCCGACTTCGGGTCCACGGCGAGAGCGTCCCCCACCCGGATGGTTTCCGCCTGCAGGGGGCCGCTGAGCTTGATCACCCGCTCGTCGTCGGTCCGTCCCACCACCAGTGCGCGATCGGTGCCGATCCGGTCCTTGACCGTGACGATCTCGCCGGCGCGTTCGAAGCCGAGAGCCGCCACGATGGTGAGCGACTCGTTGAGCAGCACCTCCTGACCGGGTGCCAGCTGCCGGACGCTGATGAGCGGGCTGATGGTGACGCGCAGTTTCCGCCCGGACTGCAGGATGTCCGCGGTGTCCTGCACGGTGGCCTCGGTGGTGACACCGGGTTCGGCGTTCCGCCTGATGTTGACCTGCAGTACCGTGGCGAAGCTGAACGGTGCCGCACCCTCCTTCTCGAGGGCGGCCTTCAGCCGGATGATCTCGGTGCGCGCTGCTTCGAGGGCCGCGACGAGCTTCCCGTTGTTCTGGCTCGCAGCCGCCAGCTGCCGGTCGATGGAGCGCAGCTTGTCCCGCAGGACGTTCACCTGCCGCTGGGCCACCGGGTTCTCGCCGGCAGGCTGGGAGCCGGCCTGCGTCTCAGCGGCAGGGGCGTTCTCTTCGGAATCGGGCATGTTCTCGAGCCACCTTGCAGTCGACCATCAGCTGTCTTTCGACCTTAGCGCAGACGTTCAGGGGGATGTGCACGGATGACACAGGGGCCGACGGCACCCACAATCCCTTCCGTTCCGGTCGCCACGCGCGAAGTGCTACTCCACCGACCCGCCGTCGGCCAGCGCGTCGCGCCGCGCCTGCGCCTCCTCGGGGGGCAGTGAGCCCCGCTGGATGGTGGACGACGCATCGCGGGCCACCCGGCGGAGCCGCTTGTCGGATACCTCGCGCTCGCCGACCGCCTGCGGGGTCCACGCGTTGAGGTCCTCCTCGCTGAACCCGGTCTTGGAGGGTCGGCGCTTCGGGGTGAATCCGACGGCGCCCTCGGCCAGTCGACGCGTGATGAGCAGGAACCCCGTGTGGGCCACCATGCGGTGATCTGGCCGGACGGCGAGGCCTTCGAGGTGCCAGCCGCGCACCATCGACTCCCAGCCCTCCGGCTCGGTGAAGCGGCCGTCCGCACGGATGGCCTCCGCGGTGCGTGAGAGCTGGGTGACGGTCGCCACATAGCTGATCCAGACACCACCCGCCACCAGGACGGTGGCCACGGCATCGAGGCACTCCCAGGGGGCCAGCATGTCCAGGACCACGCGGTCCACGGAACCCGGCGCCTCGTGCTGGACGACCTGGTCCTGGAAGTCGCCGAGGGTGATCTGCCAGGCGGGGTGCGGTCCGCCGAAGATCGTCTCGACGTTGCCGCGGGCGATGTCCGCGAACTCCTCCCGGCGCTCGAAGGAGTGGAGGGTGCCGGCGTCGCCCACGGCCCGCAGGAGCGAGATGGACAGCGCGCCGGATCCGACGCCCGCCTCCACCACGCGTGCACCCGGGTAGATGTCGGCCATGGTGACGATCTGGCCTGCGTCCTTCGGGTAGACGACGGCAGCGCCGCGGGGCATGGACAGCACGAAGTCGGAGAGCAGGGGCCGCAGCGCCTGGTACAGCTGGCCGCTGGTGTTCTCGAGGATGCTGCCTTCGTCGAGGCCGATCAGCGCGTCGTGCTGCAGGAAGCCCTTGTGCGTGTGGAACGCGCCGCCCTCGGTGAGCGTGATGGTGTTCATCCGCCCCTTCTCGTCAGTCAGCTGCACGCGCTCGCCGGCTCGGAAGGGGCCCCTGCGGGCTCCGGCCCCGTGCGGGCTCGGTGCGGCGTCGGATGCTGGAGGGGTGGAGCTCATGGAAGGTCCTTCGGTGTCAGCCGGCGGAGCCGGCGTGGACAGGGTGGTGGGTCGGGATGCGGCAACGGCGGCCCGTGGCGGGCCGAGGGTGCAGCGGGTTCGGTTCAGGGGAGGTGTTTACCGGTGATGGCCTGCACCACCGTGCGCTGGTGCAGGAGTCCCGTCACGGAACCCTGCCGGTTGACGACTGCGTACTCACTGCCCTCCAGCCGAGCGAGGAACTGGACGAGCTCCTGACCCTCGGCTCCCTCCGGCACGTAGGCACCGGCTGCCAATCGGCGCGCCGTCGCGGTGACGGCCGTCGTCGGCGCTGCCTCCTCGGGTACGGCAAGTAGCGCACCCTCGTCCACCACCGCCTCGGGCTGTCCGGCGGGACCCGTCAGGATGAGCGCGGCCCCGGGATGGTCACGGAGGAGGCGGCGTGCGGCCTGCACGGTGGTGCCGGCCGGAAGGCCCACGGCGCGCTGCTGCAACCGGCCGGCACTGATGGCGGGGAGCCGGAGCCGCATGCGGGCGTTGTCGATCGCGGCCGAAGCGCCCATCCAGAGGAAAGCACCCATGACCACCGCGAGGACGATCAGCAGCATGTCCGGTCCGCGCCCCCGCAGGAGCGGGATCCCGACCACGATGCCGAGGAGCACGATCACGATGATCCGTCCGGCCCAGCCCGCTGCCACCGTGCCCTTCTCCTGACTTCCCGTGGCCTTCCAGACGGCACTCTCCACGAGGCGTCCGCCGTCCAGCGGAAGCCCGGGCAGCACGTTGAACACCGCGACCAGGAGGTTGGCCCAGACCAGGATGGTCGCGAGGAGGAAGGACACCGTGCCGGGAGTCAGTGCCTGGAGCAGGCCCCAGCCGAGCCCGGCGAGGACGAAGTTCGCGGCGGGGCCCGCCAGCGCCACCACGAGGGAGCGGCCCGGCGAGGCGTTGAAGCTGGCGAACTGGGTGTGCCCGCCCCACAGGTTCAGGACGATCCGCGTGGTCGGCCACCCGAAGGCACGGGCCGTCAGGGCGTGGGCGAGTTCGTGGATGAGGACGGAGACGGCGAGCAGGAGGGCGTAGCCCAGTGCGATGGCGTAGGCTGCCGCGCCGATCCGGGGGAACGCCTCGCCCACGCTGGGCCCGAAGAGGAGGACGATGAGCGCCGTGATGACGAACCAGGACCAGGCGAGCACCACGGGGACACCGCCGATGCGGCCGAGCGAGAGTCCGGAGCTCACCGCGGTGCGCCCGGAGCGCTGCTCACTCATGCGGCCGGCCGTCCTCGGCCTGCCCGCCCTCCTGGTGCAGGAGGGCGGCGAGATCGGCCGGACTCCTCCCCTCGAGGGTGTCCCAGTCGGTGCGGCTCGCATCAGGAGGCAGGGCCACGAAGTGGGGGACGGCGAGGGTGACCAGCCCGGCGGCGAGGGCGGAGGTCACACCGGGGAGCGAATCCTCGATGGCAACCACCCCCTGCTTGGTGAGGCCCGGCTGGTCCGCGGCCAACAGATCGAAGCCGAGCTGGTACGCCTCCGGATCCGGCTTCCCTGCGCTCACGCGGTCCCCCGTCACCAGGTGCGAGAAGGTGCCTGAAGGTAACTGGGCGGCCACCTCCCCCGCCAGGAGCTTCTCCGACATGGTCACCAGAACGCAGGGGATGCCGTTCTCGTTCAGTGCGGCGAGCAGTTCCCGCGCTCCGGGGCGCCACGGCACGGCTGATCGGACGGCCTCGGCGACCTGCTGGGTGAGGTGATCGATGATGCTGCGGACGTCGAGCTCCACCCCGGCATCCTGCAGCCGGCCCGCCGAGTACTCGAGTGCCTGCCCCACCAGGGTGGTCGCCTGTTCGGTGGTCCAGGACCCGCCGTAGGACTCCACCAGTTCCTTCTCGGCGCGGATCCAGTACGGCTCGGTGTCCACGATGGTCCCGTCCATGTCCCACAGCACGCCCCGCAGTCTTTCGACTGCGCCTCCGGGGGTGTCACCGGAGATCGGGGTCGCGGTGAGGGACGTGTCCTGGGTGCTGCCGGTGAGCTGGTTGACCATGGTCCCAAGTCTACGGGGGCCCCTTGACACGGCTGTACGTCAGCTCTCCGCGTAGCGCCGCACGCCTGACTGACACGGTCGTCCGGCGGGGCTTAGGGTGAGGTGGTGGACAGCTTCGAAGAGAACCCGCCGAGCGGCGTACAGGACCTTTTCCAGGACGCCGACGAGCCCGAGCGGCGCATCACCATCATGCTCGCGGCGTTCGAGGGCTGGAACGACGCCGGCGAGGCCGCCAGCGATGCGTTGAAGTACCTGGGCCGGTTCTTCGGCAGTGACAGGATCTCGACCATCGACGCCGACGAGTTCTACGACTTCCAGTTCACCCGGCCCATGATCAAGCGGACGTCCTCGGGGCAGCGGCGGATCAAGTGGCCGAACACGCGCATCAGCAAAGCGGTGGTCCCCGACTCGAACGTGGATCTGATCCTGGTCAACGGAGTGGAGCCGTCCTACAAGTGGCGCGCCTACACGGCAGAACTGGTGGCCCTGGCCAAGGAACTGGACGTCGACTGCATCGTGCTGGTGGGGGCGCTGCTCGCCGACGTGCCGCACACGCGGCCCATCCCGGTGACGGTCACCTCCGACGACGACCTCGTGCGGGAGAGCCTGGAGGTGGAGCCGTCCACCTACGAGGGCCCGATCGGGATCGTGGGCGTGCTGGCCGAGATGGGGTTGCTCGCGGACATCCCCACGATGTCACTGTGGGCGGCCGTCCCGCACTACGTGGGCCAGTCGCCGTCGCCGAAGGCGCAGTTGGCCGTGCTGAACAAGCTCGAGGAGCTGCTTCAGATTACCGTCGAGACGCACGTGCTCACCGAGGAGTCGGAGGCATGGGAGCGCGGGGTCGACGAGCTCGCCACCGAGGACCCCGAGGTGGCGGCGTACGTGCGGCAACTCGAGGAGGCGAAGGACACCGTGGACCTGCCCGAGGCCAGCGGGGAGTCGATCGCCCGCGAGTTCGAGCGGTACCTGAAGAAACGCCGCCGCGAGCAGTAGGCGGCGAACGCGGTCGGACTCCTGGTCCGTCCTGTACCCGGGCCCGTGCGCAGTCTCCACTGACACGGGCCGGGAGCAGCAAGGAGATCTAGAGCCGCACGCCCAGCAGTGCGTCGACGACGTCGGCGAGACCCCGGCCGTCACCGCTACTCCCAGCGTCCTGCACCGAGGACGCCAGTGCATCGACCACGGCGAGTGCCGACGGGGCATCGAGGTCGTCGGCGAGATGCTGACGTATCCCGTCGCGGACTGCATCCACCTGCGCCGTGGAGGCGTGGGTGGCTGCGGTGCGCCATGCCGCGAGGCGGACTTTCGCCTCTTCCAGGACGCCCTGTGTCCACGACCAGTCCGAGCGGTAGTGGTGGGCGAGGATGGCCAGGCGCACGGCGGCCGGGTCCACGCCTTCGCGACGCAGTGCGGAGACGAGCACGAGGTTGCCCCGGGACTTGCTCATCTTCTCGCCGTCGTACCCCACCATCCCGGCATGGGCGTAGTGCTCCGCGAGGGGCGTGCCGCCGGCGGCCCAGGCATGGGACGCGCTCATCTCGTGGTGCGGGAACACCAGGTCCGAGCCGCCGCCCTGAACCGTGAAGGGCGCCGGCAGGAAGCGTTGGGCGATCACGGCGCACTCGATGTGCCACCCGGGACGCCCCTCACCGAGCGTGCCGCCCGGCCACCGGGGCTCACCCGCCCGGGCTACCCGCCAGAGCAGGGGATCGAGGGCGTTGCGCTTGTGCGGGCGTGCCGGGTCGCCGCCCCGCTCCGCGGACAACGCCGTCATGGTGTGGGCGTCCAGGTGGGAGACCTGACCGAGGAACCATCGTGCGGGGTCGTCGGTGCGGGCACCCGCTACTGCATCCAGCGAGAAGTAGATGTCGCCGTCGGGCTCACCGCCCTCCCCCGGTACGGCGTAGGCGAGACCGCGGTCCACCAGATCCTCGACCACCGGGACGATCCACTCGACGGCCTCGACGGCCCCGATGTAGTGGTCCGGCGGAAGGACGTTGAGCGCCTCCATGTCCTCACGGAAGAGAGCGATCTGGTCTGCTGCGAGGTCCTGCCAGTCGACGCCGGTGGCGGTCGCCCGCTCGAGGAGCGGGTCGTCCACGTCCGTCACGTTCTGTACGTAGGAGACGCTGGCGCCGGTGTCACGCCAGGTGCGGTTCAGGAGGTCGAAGGCCACATAGGTGGAGGCGTGGCCCAGATGGGTGGCGTCATAGGGTGTGATACCGCACACGTAGAGGCTGCGCTCAGGCCCTTCACCGACGTCCGTCACGCTCCGGCGGGCGGTATCGAACAGGCGGACTACCGACTGGGTGCCGACGAGTTCGGGGACAGGAGCCGAGTTCCACGCAATCACTCGTCCTACTCTACGGCTCGCCGTCAGGCGCTGATGACGCCGAAGCCGAGGAGGAGATACAGGCCCAGGCCGAGGAGGATCCTGTACCAGACGAAGAAGCCGTAACCGCGCGTGCTGACGAAGCGCAGGAACCAGCCGATGATGGCGAACCCGACGAAGAAGGCCACCAGCGTGGCCAGCGCCGTCTCCGGCAGGGTGAACGGCCCCTGCTCGTCGTAACTCTTGACGAGCTGGAAGACGCCGCTGCCGAACACGGCGGGAATCGCGAGCAGGAAGGAGTATCGTGCGGCAGCCTCACGGGTGTATCCCATGAGGAGGCCGGCGGTGATGGTGCCACCCGAGCGCGACACGCCCGGAATCAGCGCCAGCGCCTGCGCGAACCCGTAGAGGATGCCGTGACGATAGGTCAGGTCCGGGAGTTCGCGTGTCTGCCGGCCCACGTACTCGGCGATTGCCAGGATGAGTCCGAAGACGATCAGCATGGTGGCCACGATCCACATGCTGCGGAAGGTGCTCTCGATCTGGTCCTGGAAGAGCAGGCCCAGCACCACGATCG
>JASLBS010000032.1 GCA_030146405.1 Arthrobacter sp. | reverse complement strand
GCCGCTCTGGTGCGTCCCGCCCTTGGGGGTGGCGATGATGTTGACGTAGCTGCGGACCGTGGTCTCGTACCCGATACCCCAGCGCAACGCGAGATCGACCTCGCAGTCACGCTCCACCTCCGCCATCCGGCTGTGACCGCGATCGTCAAGGACGGGCACGGACTCCTTGAAACGCCCCGAGCCCTGGAAACGCCACACATCGGTCACGGCGGCATCGGGAGAGAGGAAGTCGGCGTACTCGGAGATACCGCCGTCGTGCTGGAAGACCTCCTCCACCGGCCCCGACTCCCCTACCGTCCCGGGGACCCTCCGCTCGTCGCGGAGGGTCATCCGCAGCCCCGGAACCAGGAAGGACGTCTGCCTCGCACGGGCCTGCAGTTCCTCGTAGGAGAACGTGGCGTCGGCGGTGAAGATCTGGCGGTCTGCCCAGTACCTGATGCGGGTTCCCGTCACGCCCCGCTTCGCGGTCCCGACCACGTCGAGTCGGGACCCCTCGAGGAAAGGCTCGAAGTCCGAGCTGGGAGAAGGGGTCCGGGCGTCCTTGAAGGTACCGGGTTCACCACGGCGGAAGGACATGCCGTAGGTCTTGCTCCCCCGGTCCACGAGGACGTCGAGCCGGGCCGACAGCGCATTGACCACGCTGGCGCCCACACCGTGCAGACCACCCGACGCCGTGTACGAACCACCGCCGAACTTGCCGCCGGCGTGCAGCTTCGTGAACACCACCTCCACACCGGTCAGCCCGGTCTTCGGTTCGATGTCCACCGGGATGCCACGCCCGTCGTCGTGGATCTCCACGGATCCGTCCGCGTGGAGGATCACCGTGATGCTCTGGCCGTACCCCGCCAATGCCTCGTCCACGGAGTTGTCGATGATCTCCCACAGGCAGTGCATCAGGCCCCGCGAGTCGGTGGACCCGATATACATTCCCGGGCGCTTGCGGACCGCTTCGAGGCCCTCGAGGACCGAGAGGTGCCGAGCGGTGTAATCCGACGTGGGGGGTGTCACGGTGTGCTGCTTTCCTTGGCGGAACGAGCCCGGACAGGCGGGCGTGGAAGAGGAGGATCTGGACGGGATGGTCCTCCCAGTTTATGACCCTCAGCGGGATGAACCGGTGACCGCCACCGAGTGGACGGATCCGCCCGACGAACCCCGGCGGGTCCATACCCCTGGTACGCCCCCAGCGAAAGCCCACCCAACCGGGGAAGGCGCGGCGACGAATAGTGGTTATATGAGTACACGATCCACATGAGGAGGCATTCATGACCACTGCAGTAGCAACTCGCGAACTCACTGCCCTGGACCGCTGCGACCGATGCGGCGCCCAGGCCTATGTGCGGGCAGTCCTTCAGTCCTCCGGTGGAGAGCTTCTGTTCTGCGGGCACCACGCGCGCGCCGTCGAAGCCAACCTGAAGCCGCTCACATCCGAGTGGCAGGACGAGACACAGCGACTTCGCGAGAAGCCCGCCGTCGTCGGAGACTGAGTAGCACCGGGCGTCGCCCATCACTCTTCCATCACAAGAGAGCGCTCCGTGTACAGGCGCTGAAGAACGACTGAGGGCCCATTCCATCCGGAAGGGGCCCTCAGTCGTTGATCGTCCCCGATCAGTCCAGGTAGTCGCGCAGCACCTGGGAACGTGACGGGTGACGCAGCTTCGACATGGTCTTCGACTCGATCTGGCGGATGCGCTCACGCGTGACACCGTAGACCTTGCCGATCTCGTCGAGTGTCTTCGGTTGACCGTCGGTCAGCCCGAAGCGCATGGCCACCACCCCGGCCTCGCGCTCGGAGAGCGTGTCGAGCACGGAGTGCAGCTGCTCCTGGAGAAGGGTGAAGCTGACGGCGTCGGCCGGTACCACGGCTTCGGAGTCCTCGATGAGGTCGCCGAACTCGGAGTCGCCGTCCTCACCGAGTGGGGTGTGGAGGGAGATGGGTTCACGGCCGTACTTCTGGACCTCGACGACCTTCTCGGGCGTCATGTCGAGTTCGAGCGCCAGCTCCTCGGGCGTGGGCTCACGGCCGAGGTCCTGCAACATCTGACGCTGGACGCGCGCCAGTTTGTTGATGACCTCCACCATGTGGACCGGGATACGGATGGTGCGCGCCTGGTCGGCCATGGCGCGGGTGATGGCCTGGCGGATCCACCAGGTGGCGTAGGTGGAGAACTTGAAGCCCTTGGTGTAGTCGAACTTCTCCACGGCGCGGATGAGGCCGAGGTTGCCCTCCTGGATGAGATCGAGGAAGAGCATGCCGCGTCCCGTGTACCGCTTGGCCAGCGACACCACGAGGCGGAGGTTGGCCTCGAGCAGGTGGTTCTTGGCTCGCTTGCCGTCGTGGATGACGAACTCGAGCTCACGCTTCAGCTTGGGGTCCATGGCGGAATCGGCGGCGATCTTCTCCTCCGCGAACAGGCCCGCCTCGATGCGGAGGGCGAGGTCCACTTCCTGCTCGGCGTTGAGCAGCGCGACCTTACCGATCTGCTTCAGGTAGTCCTTGACCGGGTCGGCGGTAGCGCCGGCGGATACGACCTGCTGGGCAGGGGCGTCGTCATCATCGGCGTCCGAGTAGACGAATCCGGTGGAAGTGCTGACCTCGGCGGTTTCGGGCTTCGCGTCCTCGGTCTCACCGGGCCCGGTTCCGTCCGTTGCTGACTCAGGAGCATCGAGTACGTCCACCGAGCCCTGGGTCTCCGACGTCGAAGCCTTCGCTGCTGCGACGGACGAAGCGGCCTTGGCTGCAGGCTTCTTGGCCGCTACCCGTCGCTTCGTAGTAGTGGTACCAGCGTCTGCGGACGCCGGTGCTGCTGTCTTCTTGACCGACACAGAGAACCTTTCATACGGCGGTGTGTGGTGTCATCAGACGGACAACACCACTATGACCCTGTCAAGTCCGCGCTGGTTATCAGGAGAAATCGACCGGGCCGGATCCCTATGGAACGGCCCTGCCGCCCAAGCTATTCCCCCGGGCCTGGGCCCTCACGGAATTACTCGGTGTCACTCTGATGCACGGACCCAACCGGGTCTCAGTGTTCATTGTCTCACGGTTCGCAAGCGCGACGTGAACTCTCCGGCACCTTCCACGCCGTTCTCGGGCCGGGGAGGACGCGTGCTGAAAGTCGCTCGGACGGCACCATCCGGAACGAACTAGGGGTGCGATGTCCAGGCGGTGGAGCGGTTCCTGGCCCAGGACGGCAACCCGCCTCGGCGCAGCAGTTCCTGCAGCAGCCGGGCCAGGCGATAGCCCGGTACCACCTGCTCAGCAGCATCGAGGTACACCGCTGCGCGTGACCCGCGGCCCCGCGCGTACTCGAACCAGCCGGACATGGTCAGTGCGGCGGCACGCGCCTCGCCGTCGGAGACGGCGATGAGGCACGCGAGGGCCCTGCCCATCGCGTCCACCCTGGCCCAGGTGATGGTTCCGACAAAACGTCCTGCGAGGAGATCGGCGTACACGAGGGCGGCGTCGTCGAGCGAGGTGCGCACTGACGCGGAGGCGGACAGGGACTCCAGGTCCCGGAGAAGTGTGGGCACCTCCACCACTTCCGCCAGATCCTGCAGCACCCCTGGTGTCCGGACAACGGGTAGCACCGGGTCAGGCGTCGAGTCCGGGATGGCTGTACCGGCGTGCGCGCCCTGACCATCTGCGGGAGCGGCAGAGGTGACACCGCCGATGGGAGGCGGCGGGTCCAGGAGCCCGCAGGCAGCCGCACCCCGGAGGGCGGTGTCCGATCCGAGGCAGGCACTCACCAGGAGGAAGTCCCGCACGGTCCTCGACTCGATGCTGGCGAGGAGGAACCCGATGAGTTGTGGTTCGAGGCTCGCGTCGAGCAGGTCGGGACGCAGGAGGACCGCGTCCCACACGGCAGCAGCTGTGCGGACCTGCCCGGGGGACGTCCAACGGCTCGCGCAGCGTGCTGCGTAGTCCGCCTGGGCATCCTCGACGGAACGCAGGTCCGCCTCCTCCGGGCCGTCCCGCCACCCGATCGCTGGCGCGTCCCGCTGCACGGCGGCTGTGGCAGATGCAGCGAAGGCGCTTCCTCCGTACACGAGCTCGGCACTGAGCGGACTGTAGGAAACGGTCTCGAGAGGCTGTCCCGGCCAGGCGCAGCAGCCTTCGTCGATACAGAAGTAGTCACGCCACGCGTCCGAGGACACCAACCAGCCACCGCGGGCCGGCAGTCCTGCCGCAGCGAGCACGGCCTGGGCGGTGAGGACGAGCGTGTTCCGAGGAGGGACCGTGAGTCGCTGCCAGCTCTCCTTCGTATAGACGATCAGGAGCGTTCCGTCCGCTTCCACATCCCCTTCGAGGAGCGAAAGGATCCCCTGTGCGAAAGCGAGCGGATCGGGATTCTTCCCCGGCAGATCCACGCGAAGGGTTGCACCGAGCCTCCGGTTCGCGAGGGTGATCACCACGAGGCTCTCATCCGGGAGGAACCCGAGCGCGTGCGGCACGTAGGAGAGGACATCGGCGGCGGAGGAGACGAGGCAGGACCGAGGCGGTGAGCCGGCGATCGGGCGGCGCGGTGAGGATGACATGCCCACAGCGTGCAGTTCCACCCGAGCTCGTGGCGCGGACGGGAACCGTATGTGGACAATCACCCCGCTGGTGCGCCGATCCGGCCGAGTCAGCCGCACCAGGACCCGCGGGCCGAGTCAGCCGCAGGACACCGTACTCATCCCCGTTGCGCTCTCCGCTCGGCCTTCTGCTCCCGACGACGCCGTCGCTCGCGGGCGAGCGCGTCCCGGACGGGCGGCACCACCACACCCTGCTCGGCCATCCGGCGTCGGACCCTCCGTCGGACGATGAGCACTGCTACGACTCCGGTGGCCAGCACCACGAGCTGTGCCGCCATCGCGAGGCGGAAGGACGGCAGGGCATAGAGTTCCCCGTCGGAGAAGCCGCTCCCGAGGAGGATGTCGAGGACCACGCCGATGATGAACATGGACAGGAGCGAGGCCATGAAGCCGCCGATGTTCACGATGCCCGTGGCCGTTCCCATCCTTGCCGCGGGGTTGAAGGTCCGTGCGAAATCGAAGGCGATCATCGAGCCGGGACCGCCCACGGCGAGGGAGATCACCAGCACGACGAGGAGTGGGAGGGGCGCCGGGCCCGGGTACAGCAGTACCGCGAGCCACGCGCCGGCGATGAGGGTTGCGATGGCGAGCACCATGGTGGAGCGCCGCAGGGGATGCCGCCCCACGTACCGGCCCAACAGCGGACCGCATGCTATCCCGACGGCCACGAAGAGGGTCATGAGCGCCGACGCCGTCGCCTCGCCCACCTGCTCCCCCCGGACGAGGTACGGGTAGCCCCACATCAGGACGAAGACGGTGCCGGGGAACTGGATGGTGAAGTGGGACCACAGGCCCAGCCGGGTACCGGGCTGACTCCATGCCTGCGCCAATGACGTCCCGGTCTCGCGGAGGGTCTGCTGCGTGCGTCCGCTCCCGCCCGAGGGCGTGTCGCGGATCACCGTGAGCGCGAGCACCACCGCCAGCAAGGACAGCGCGGCCGCGGAGAGGAAGGCCGACTGCCACCCGACGGTGGACAGGAGCGCCACGAACGGGATCACCGAGACCACCTGTCCCAGCTGGCCGACGATGCCCGTCCACTGCGTCAGGACCGGGATGCGCCGCGCCTCGAACCAGACGGGAAGCAGGCGGAGAACGCAGATGAAGGTGGCCGCATCACCGGCGCCGACGAGCAACCGCCCTGCGATCCCGGCGCCCACCGATTCCGCGAAGGCCAGTTGCGTCTGACCCAGCGCCATCAGCACGGCCCCACCGACGATCAGGGCTCGCGGACCCCAGCGATCCACCAGGACGCCCACCGGCACCTGCAGCCCCGCATAGACGAGCAGCTGCACCACGGTGAAGACGGACAGCTGGGACGCGGAGGCGTTGAAACGGTCGGTCGCCTCGAGGCCGGCGACGCCGAAGGTGGTGCGCTGGGTGACCGCGATGAGGTATGCCGTGACACCTGCTGCCCATACCCAGAACGCCCGCGAAGAATTCACTCCCCTATTATCCCGTGGGACCGACAGCCTGCCGACCGATGGCTTCCCGGAACGCCCGGTCAGCCGATGGGGCGGGAACCGGAGTCCGACGGCCCGTCGTCGTCCCGGCGGTCCGGATCGGCGCCGGGCGTGCCCTGGTCGCCGCCGTTCCCGTCAGCGCTGCCGCCGTCGGGCCGATCACCACCGAGGAATTCCGTGTCCCACAGGTGCGTGGACTCCTCCTCGGCCTGCGGACTCGCCAGGTACGCCTCGACGGCGGCACCCAACTCCTCGGCGCTGGCCAGTTCGCTGTTGTCCTTCACCAGCAGGGACCTGCGGGCGGAACCGTCGGCGTACTCGTCGTAGCGCTGCTCGAGCGACGAGACCACCGACTGCACCTCCGAGGAGTTCCCCACCTGACGGGCGATCTGCCGTTCGACGTCGCGCCCGGTCTCCCGCAGGCGGTCGGTGGGCAGGACGAGGCCGGCAGTGGCTCCGAGGTACTCCAGTCCCGCGACGGCCGCGGGCGGGTACTCCGCCTCCGCCAGGTAGTGCGGGACGTGGATGACGTGCCCGACGACGTCGTGACCGGCCTCGATGAGTCTCAGTTCGAGAACGTGACCGATGGACGCCTGCACCTCGGCCGTGGGACGCCACGCGCTCATGCCCTCGATCAGGTCGGGGCGATTACCGTGCAGCGTGACGCCGATGGGTCGCGTGTGCGGGACGGGCATCGGGATCGCGTGGATCCAGGCGACGATGGACACCTCGAGCTCGTCGACGAGACCCGCGACGGCACCGACGAAGCGCTCCCACTGCAGATCGGGCTCAACGCCCGTCAGGAGGAGGAAGGGCTCCCCCAGCCCGTCGAACAGCCGGTGCAGTTCGAGCCGGTGCGGCTTGTAGTCCGTGAGGTGGTCCTCCACGAAGGTGATCTTCGGGCGCCGGCCGCGGTAGTCGAGGAGCTGGTCCGCGTCGAACTCCGCCACCGTCTCGTGCTCCAGCACTTCGAGGAGTTCCCCGCTCACCTGCTCGATGACGTGCCCGGCGTCCATGAAACCGGTGAGGCTCATCAGCAGGGGAAGGCCCTTCAGTCCGGCGTCGTCGAAGACATCGGTGTTGACGTTGTACAGGGTTCGTGGATCCAGCATGGCTCTCTCCTCCGGTCGGGTCCTGGAGAATCCAACGCCGTGCCGGTCCGCTTCATTCCGGGAGCTCCGGGCACAGCGGAGAGACTACGATCGTTGGGGCGGTCCCGGTCCACCAGATGCCGGCACCATGAGCCGCACCAGGACAACCTCTATGGATTCGAGGAGACAGATTTCGTGATCACGACGAGCGAACTACACCTGACAGCTTCCGCGAAGGACCTCAGGAAGATTCCGAGCGACGCGCTCGTGATCGCGGTGGCCAAGGGGCCGGACGGCCCGATCCTCCTCGACAGCCCGCTGCCCCCGAAAGCCGCCCGTGCCCTCGGTGACTCCTTGCAGGTCCTCGGCATCTCGGGGGCAGCCGACGAGGTCCGCCGGCTCCCCGGCCTGCCGGACACGGGAGCCGACTCGCTCGTGCTCACCGGCGTCGGGACCGCCTCCCCCACCGACGTCCTGGCCGCGGAGACACTGCGCCGCGCCGCCGGAGCCGCCACGCGCCAACTGAACGGTCTCGAGACCGTGGTCATGGCCCTGCCGGCGAACACCGTGGCACTGGCCACCGCGGTCGCCGAGGGCGCGGCGCTCGGCGCCTACCGGTACGAGGGCCACAGGTCGGGGATCAAGGCCGACGGCACCACCGGTACCACCACGGACGACGCCGCCGTGCGGAACGTCGTCGTCCACACCTCCGTCGCGGACGACGCGACACTGGAACCGGCCCTGAAGCGTGCCTCGATCCTGGGGAAGAACGTCAACACCACCCGCTCGCTGGTCAACCAGCCGCCGAGCCACCTCTATCCCGAGACGTTCGCACAGGCGGCGAAGGACCTCTCCCGAGGGCTCCCCGTGAAGGTCACCGTGATGGACGAGAAGCGCCTCGAGCGCGACGGCTACGGCGGCATCCTCGGCGTGGGCAAGGGCTCCTCGCGTCCTCCCCGCATGGTGAAGATCGAGTACTCGCCCGCCAAGTCGGCGGTGCACCTGGCGCTCGTCGGTAAGGGGATCACGTTCGACTCGGGCGGCCTCTCCCTCAAGCCCGCCGCCGGCATGATGACCATGAAGCTCGACATGGCGGGGGCCGCCGTCGTGCTCTCCACCCTGCTGGCGGTCGCCGAACTCGGACTCCCTGCCAAGGTGACCGCGTGGCTCTGCCTCGCGGAGAACATGCCCTCGGGGACCGCACAGCGCCCCGAGGACGTCATCTCCATCTACGGTGGACGCACCGTCGAGGTCCTCAACACCGACGCCGAGGGTCGCCTCGTCATGGCGGACGGCCTCGCCGCGGCCAGCGAGGAGAGCCCCGACGCCATCATCGACATCGCGACCCTCACCGGCGCCCAGATGATCGCGCTCGGCAAGCGCACCTCGGGCGTCATGGGTGACGACGGCGTGCGTGACGCTGTGAAGGCCGCGGCGGACCGCGCGGGCGAGGACTTCTGGCCCATGCCCCTCCCCGAGGAGCTCCGGGCCAGCCTCGAGTCGCAGGTGGCGGACATCGCGAACATCGGTGAGCGGAACGGCGGCATGATGACCGCAGCCGTGTTCCTCCGCGAGTTCGTCGGCCAGGTGGATGGCGAGAAGATCCCGTGGGCGCACCTGGACATCGCAGGGCCTGCGTTCAACGAGGGCGGAGCCTACGGCTACACGCCGAAGGCCGGTACCGGAGTGGGCGTGCGCACCCTGCTCGCCTACGTCGAGGACGTCCTGGCGCGCGCAGCCTAGGGCGTCGTCCGTGCCGCGCCGGACCTCCGGCGCGGCACCTCTCCCCCGCGGACCAGCACGTTCCCCACCGCGTGACACTGCGCACATCGGACGGCCGGACGGCATCCGGCCCGGACTTCAGGTGGATGCCGGCTTGTTCTGGGGATAGGCTGAAAAACGAGAGCACGCCACGCGGGTGCCACCGCACCGCGAACGCATCAGCAATCGACATATCAATCGACGCGCCGTGCGCGTCACCAGACCACGCGAGGGAGCGTTCAAGTGGCCGAATCGGCAACTGCGCAAGAATTCGACATCCTGGTACTCGGTGGAGGTAGTGGCGGTTACGCTGCCGCCCTCCGCGCGGTGCAGCTGGGCTTCACCGTGGGACTCATCGAGAAGGGCAAGCTGGGCGGCACCTGCCTCCATAACGGCTGCATTCCCACCAAGGCGCTCCTGCACTCGGCCGAGATCGCCGACGGCGCACGCGACTCCGAGAAGTACGGCGTGAAGGCCACTTTCGAGTCCATCGACATGAACGCCGTCAACGCGTACAAGGACGGCATCATCGCCGGCAAGTACCGCGGCCTGCAGGGGCTCATCAAGTCCAAGGGCATCACCGTCATCGAGGGCTCGGGCAAGCTCGCCTCCCAGAACACGATCGACGTCGACGGCACCGTCTACACGGGCAAGCACATCATCCTCGCCACCGGTTCCTACTCCCGCAGCCTCCCCGGCCTCGAGATCGGCGGGAAGGTCATCACCTCCGACCACGCCCTGAAGATGGATTCCGTCCCCAAGAGCGTCATCATCCTCGGTGGCGGCGTGATCGGCTGCGAGTTCGCCTCGGTCTGGAAATCCTTCGGCGTGGACGTCACCATCATCGAAGGGCTCCCCTCGCTCGTACCGAACGAGGATGCCTCGATCGTGAAGAACTTCGAGCGCGCCTTCAAGAAGCGCGGCATCAAGTTCAACACCGGCACCCGGTTCAAGTCGGTCGAGCAGAACGACACCGGAGTGATCGCCACCCTCGAGGACGGCAAGACCTTCGAGGCCGACCTCATGCTCGTGGCAGTCGGTCGCGGTCCGGTCACCCAGGACCTCGGCTACGAGGAAGCGGGCCTGACCATGGACCGCGGGTTCGTGATCACCAACGAGCGCCTGCACACCGGGGTCGGCACCATCTACGCCATCGGCGACATCGTCCCGGGCCTCCAGCTCGCGCACCGCGGTTTCCAGCAGGGCATCTTCGTCGCCGAGGAGATCGGCGGCCTGAAGCCGGTCGTCGTGGCGGACCTCAACATCCCCAAGGTCACCTACAGCGACCCCGAGATCGCCTCCGTCGGCTACACCGAGAAGGCGGCCCGGGAGAAATTCGGGGACGACCGCGTGGAGACCCACGAGTACAACCTTGCCGGCAACGGCAAGAGCTCGATCATCGGCACGGGCGGGCTCGTGAAGCTGGTCCGCGAGAAGGACGGTCCCATCGTGGGCGTCCACATGCTCGGTACCCGCATGGGAGAGCAGATCGGCGAGGCACAGCTGATCGTGAACTGGGAGGCATATCCCGAGGATGTCGCCCCGCTCATCCACGCACACCCCACGCAGAACGAAGCCCTCGGAGAAGCGCACCTCGCCCTCGCCGGCAAGCCCCTGCACGGCTGAGGCGAGGTACTCGGATACCGCTCCGGGCTTGGTCCACGCCCGAGGGCGTGGACTAAGCTCGGCACCAGGAACACAAGCAATTCCAGCTGAACGGGCCCGTCTCGTGGACCAGCTACCCAGGAAAGATCTATGAAGGAGAAACGGGCGCATTATGTCTGAATCCGTGAACTTGCCCGCTCTCGGTGAAAGCGTCACCGAAGGCACAGTGACCCGTTGGCTGAAGCAGGTGGGTGACCGAGTCGAGGTGGACGAGCCCCTCCTCGAGGTCTCGACCGACAAGGTCGACACCGAGATCCCCTCACCGATCGCCGGAGTGATCGAGGAGATCCTGGTGGCCGAGGACGAGACCGCCGAGGTCGGCGAGCCGCTGGTGCGGATCGGTGACGGTTCAGGTGGTGGGGCTTCGGACGACGCCGCGCCCGCGGAGGAGGCTCCGGCTGAAGCGGAACCCGAGCAGGCAGCGACGGAGGAAGCTCCCCAGGCCCCCACCGAGGACACCTCGTCCGACGCCGATGCCTCCGCGGATTCCGGCGAGGGAACGGAGGTCACGCTTCCGGCCCTGGGTGAGAGTGTCACCGAGGGCACCGTGACGCGCTGGCTCAAGGAGATCGGCGACGACGTCGAGGTCGACGAGCCACTCCTCGAGGTGTCCACGGACAAGGTCGACACCGAGATCCCGTCCCCCGTGGCGGGCAAGCTGCAGGAGATCCGGGTCAGCGAGGACGAGACCGCCGAGGTGGGTGCGGTTCTCGCCGTCATCGGTTCGGGAGCCGCCGCGCCGCAGAAGGTGGAAGCCGCGTCGGGTGACCCCGTGGCTGCTGCTCCTGCGGAGGAGCGCGACGCGGCACCGGCCAAGACCGATACGGACCAGAAGTCCGACAGTGCCGAGAGCGCGCCGAAGTCCTCCGGGGATGTGGGCAGTGGCAACCAGCCCACCGTCGCAGAGGAAACGAGATCCGCGTCGACGGACTCGTCCACGGACGACTCCGCAGGCTCGGACGCTTCGCCCTACGTCACGCCGCTGGTGCGTCGCCTGGCGAACCAGAACGACGTCGACCTCGCCTCCGTCAAGGGCACCGGTGTGGGTGGACGCATCCGCAAGCAGGACGTCCTCGAGGCCGCAGAGGCGCAGAAGGCGCAGAAGACCGAGGCAGCACCCGCCGCCGAGGCACCCGCGGCCTCCACGGCCCCCGCCCCGGCCAAGCCTGCAGCTCCCGCCGTCGAGCCGTCCAAGCTCCGCGGCACCGTGGAGAAAGCACCGCGCATCCGCCAGACCATCGCCAAGCGCATGCGTGAGTCCCTCGAGGTCTCCGCACAGCTGACCCAGGTGATCGAGGTCGACATGACCCGCATCGTCAAGCTCCGCGCGGTGTCCAAGGATTCGTTCCAGGCCCAGAACGGCGCAAAGCTCACCTACCTTCCCTTCATCTCGAAGGCCGTCACCGAGGCGCTCAAGCAGCACCCGAAGCTGAATGCCTCCTTCGACGAGGAGAAGAAGGAAGTCACCTACCACGACGCCGAGCACCTGGCGATCGCGGTGGACACCGAGAAGGGACTGCTGGTCCCCGTCATCAAGGACGCCGGCAATCTTAACCTCGGTGGCCTGGCGAAGAAGATCGCCGACGTCGGAGCACGTACCAGGAACGGTCAGATCGGTCCGGACGAGCTGTCGGGTGGCACCTTCACCATCACGAACATCGGGTCGGCCGGCGCACTCTTCGACACCCCCATCATCAACCAGCCGCAGGTCGGCATCCTGGGGACCGGCATCATCGTCAAGCGCCCGGTGGTCATCACCGGAGGGGACGGGGACGACACGATCGCCATCCGCTCGATGATGTACCTCAGCCTCACGTACGACCACCGCCTGGTGGACGGTGCTGATGCGGGACGCTTCCTGCAGACGCTCAAGGGACGCTTGGAGGGCGGCGCGTTCGAGGCCGATCTCGGCCTGTAACAGCGTGCTCGCCCTGGAATAGACGAAGCCGCTTCCCGTGAGGGAGGCGGCTTCGTTCTTTCCCGCGGGCCGGGGATCCCGCGACTGCGCGGAGCACCGCGAAGGAAGTGCATCCTTCGCCATGGAATGTGCCTTCGCGCCTCCCTAGGATGGGAGGACATCCCGGTGCCGTCCTGCGCACGGGGAGCACCGACGAAGGAGAATCATGGCTACCGTTCGCACAGCCCACACCGTCTGGAGCGGGGACCTCCCCTCGGGCTCCGGCTCGGTCACCCTCGACTCCTCCGGCCTCGGTACCTACGACGTGACCTGGAAGGCCCGCGCCGAGCAGTCGGAGGGCAAGACCAGCCCGGAAGAGCTGATCGCCGCCGCCCACTCGGCCTGCTTCTCGATGGCCTTCAGCAACGCCCTGGGCCAGGAGGGTAAGGTCGCCGAGCGCGTGGAGACGAAGGCGGAGGTCGACTTCCAGCCGGGAACCGGCATCACCGCGATCCGCCTCACCCTCGACGCCACCGTCCCGGACGTGACGGAGGAGGACTTCCAGCGGATCGCCGAAGCCGCAAAGGTCGGGTGCCCTGTGTCGCAGGCCCTGGCAGGGGTGAAGGACATCACGCTGACGGCCACGCTCACGAGCTGACCACGTCTCGTTCTTCCGATATGGCTGAGGACCCCGGATCCGTCCGGGGTCCTCAGTCGTATCCATCCGGGCCAATGAGCGACAACCGGGCGCGGAGGATGTCGATCTCCAGGAACTAATGGTTCGATGGGACCATGCGTATTCTCCTCGCCGGTGCCTCAGGGACCATCGGAACAGCCCTCACCCGTCAGCTCGAGAAGAACCATCAGGTGAAGCGACTCGTACGCCGCACCCCGAAGGGACCTGACGAGATCAGGTGGAACCCGTCGACCGGCGATCTCGACGTCTCGGCGGTCGAGGAAGCCGACGCCGTGATCAACCTGTCGGGCGCCGGCATCGCAGGGGGTTTCTGGACGAGGAAGTACAGGGAGATCCTGTACTCGTCGCGCATCATGCCCACACGAACTCTCGTGCAAGCCATGCAGAAGGCAACGAACCCTCCGCAGGTCTTCATCAGCCAATCGGCGTCGGGCTACTACGGGGACCGGGGCGATGAGGTGCTCACCGAGGCATCGGGGTCGGGTGGGAGCCTGCTCGCCGACATCTGCCGACGCTGGGAGGCGGAAGCCCTGCGGGCTCCGGACTCCGTCCGCGTGGTGCTGCCCCGCACCGGGATCGTCATGGCCAAGGAGGGTGGTGCCCTACCGAACCTGCTGATCCCCATCAGGCTCTTCGCCGGGACGTCCCTCGGGTCGGGTCGTCAGTGGTGGCCCTGGATCTCGTTGAACGACGAGGTCAGGGCGCTCGAGTTCCTCCTCACGTCGCACCTTTCCGGTCCGGTCAACCTGGGGGCGCCCGTCCCCGCCACCCTGGACACCGTCACCCTCCAGCTCGGTAAGGCATTCCACCGCCCCGTCTGGTTCCGTGTTCCGGGAGCGATCCTCACCGCGGTCATCGGTCAGCTCGGCCAGGAACTCCTGCTGGTCAGTGCTCGGATGGAGCCGAGAGCACTCGCGAAGGCGGGCTTCGTGTTCGACGAGCCCACCCCCGAGGCTCTCGCAGCGTGGGTCCGGAAGATCGTGTGAAGCTCCTGCTGCTCCGAAGGCATACCGGGCCGCGGATCGATGGAGTCCTCCTGACGCCCCTGACGCTCAGGCCGGTGGAAGCACGACGGTGTGGATCCGCCACCCGGTCCCGGAGTTCCACAGGATGAAGATGAGCTCCTGCTGCCCCGCCGCCATCAACGGCGGCGGTGCCGGACTCTCCCCCGTGGAGCCGGTGGACTCGGTATAGGACGACATCGCCGCCGTCGCCCGTACGAGGGACACCTCCGTGTCCGGTGGTGGTTCGGCCACTGCGGGCAGGCCGCCCACCGCCGGTAGCTCCGCCATGTCCGGGGAGAGCAGGAGCGCAGGATCGCGCAGCGTGATGGAGAGATCCTGCAGTGTCCTCCCGGTGTCCTCGAGTGCGTTCACCGCCTGCAGATCGGCGCGCATCGCCGGTGAGCCCTCGACATCCACGGCCCGCAGCAGGGCCGGATCCGCCTCGCGAAAGGCGGTGGCCCGGAGCGCCGCGAGTTCCTCGAGGGCCTCGAGGGGGTCGGCATCCTGCGCCGCATCGGATGCGTCCTGACCGGGAGCCGCAGTTCCCGGACCACCGCCGGCTCCGGACGTCTCACCGTTCGTCGAGCCACCGGTGACGGCATCCTCGGTAGCGGCCCGATCCGACGGCGCGATTCTGTCCGCTGTCTCACCTCCCGCTGTCCGATCTTCCGCTGTCCCACCTTCCGCTCCGCGTACTGCTGCGTCGCGTTCACGCACCGGTTCGTCAGCAGCCCGCGCGGACGAGACACCGCCCGTCGCCCCGACGTCGACGCCGGTCGGGTCGTCCGTTCCGCCCAGCGCCAGTGCCACTCCCCCCACGAGGAGGACGGCGGCTACCGACCCTCCCAGCACGGCGATCCTGCCCCGGAGCCGGTGTCCGTCGTTCGTCCCCGCTTTTCTACGAACAGGCCGGCTCCGGACCGCAGACCTCGATTCCCGGGCTTCGACGCGGCGCGGCCGGAGCCGAGCCGGCACGGAAACACCTGACGCGGAAGGTCTCCTCTCCCGCCGTCCTGCAGGCAGCCGCTGGTCCGGTCCGGAGGTCGCGCCCCGCCCGGGAACCCGCTGGGTCAACAGTTCGGGGAGCACGCTGGGATGCACCGAAGCGACCAGGTTCACGGGAGCGGGCGTTGCCGTGGCGAGCAGGGTGCGCGCGAAGTCATCCGCTGTCGGACGCCGGTCACGGCTCTCGCTCAGACCGTCCTCGATGAGCTCCATGAGCGCGGGGGACACCTCCGGCACGATCAGTACCAGGGGTGGGCGCTGCTCCGTGGGACCGGGGGCCCGACCGGTCAGAGCGAACCAGCAGACTGCCGCGAGCGCGAACACGTCCTCCCCCACGTCATACCCACCCACGGACATGGGGTCCAGGAAGCCCGGTGTGCCCGTCGGGACACCTGCCGGCGTACCGAGGAGACGGCCGGAGCCGAGATCCCCGAGCAGCGGTTTCCCCTCGCTCGTGAACAGGATGTTCCCGGGGGTGACGTCACCGTGAACCGCTCCGGCGTCGTGGAGGTACGAGAGTACCTGGGCGATGG
>JASLBS010000281.1 GCA_030146405.1 Arthrobacter sp. | reverse complement strand
TGCGGTGGTGGATCGGTGGCATCGCGTTGAACAGGTGAGTTGCCGTGGGTCGTCCGCTGAACCCGGCGAAGCCCGTGGAGTCGAGTTCCTCGTTGATGAGGTCCAGCGCGGCCGTCGTGCTCTCGCTGGAGCCGTCGGTGTGCCCGATCGACGGGATCACCCCGTGCATCACGAGGTCGTAGACCAGGGCATCGCTGCCGGGCAGTTCGGGTGCGTAGGTCATGGAGGCGAGATGGCCCCTGGCGGCGACGATCAGACGCGCGGTGACCTCCCGGTCGGGCAGCCGGAGGTACGCAGGATCGTGTGCTCCATTGCGCTCGGGTGAGAGGTACGGGCCTTCGGCATGGATGCCGCCGAGCAACCCCGCGTCCACTTCGTCGGCAAGCCTGCCGAAGGCTGCTTCGAGCTCGTCGACGGGTGCCGCGCAGGTGCTGGCGAGGAACGTCGTCGATCCGCTCCGGTGCAGGAACTGTGCTGCTGTCCGGATGTCCGCGGCAGATCCGGAGGTGAAGTCGCCGCCGCCTCCGCCGTGGCAGTGGAGGTCCACCAGCCCGGGAAGGATCAGGAAACCCTCGGGCAGGCGCCCAGAGAGTTCCGGTGCCACGCGATCGGCAGGACCCGCCTCCGTGATCCGGGAGCCCTCCCAGTGCAGTACGCCTTCCTCGATGATGCCGGCGTCCGTCACCATTCGTCCGGACAGTGCAGTGGGCGTTCCGCGCTCGAGGACCATTCCTCGATTCTAGGTGGTCGGTACTCCGAAGCCCTAGGTCCTAGAAGAGGCGCGAGGCGCTGTCGTCGACACCGCGCATGGCGTCGTAGTCCAGGGTCAGGCACGCGATGCCCCGGTCCGTGGCAAGGACCCGCGCCTGTGGCTTGATCTGCTGGGCAGCGAAAACTCCGCGGACGGGGGACATCAGCGGATCACGATTGAGCAGGTCGAGATACCGGGTGAGCTGCTCGACACCGTCGATGTCACCGCGCCGCTTCAGCTCGATCGCCACGGTGCGTCCCTCCGGATCGCGGGCCAGGATGTCCACGGGCCCGATCGCGGTCATGTACTCGCGACGAATGAGGGAGAACCCATGTCCCAGCAGTTCGATCTGTTCGGCCAGGAGCCGCTGGAGATCCGCTTCGACGCCGTCCTTGACCAGGCCGGGGTCCACACCGAGGTCGTGCGAGGATTCGTGCAGTTGCTCGCGGATGCTGATGACCAGCCTGTCGTCACTCTTGGCGTGCTGCACGGTCCAGACCTCGGTGATCCCCTCGGCGCGGTCGGCGTCGTCCGGGGCGGTGACCCTGAGCGTGGCCGGAGGGCTCATCCAGTTCAGGGGTTTGTAGGAGCCCCCGTCCGAGTGGACCAGGACGGAACCGTCCGACTTCACCATGAGGAGCCGGGTAGCCAGGGGAAGATGGGCCCGGAGGCGGCCGACGTAGTCGACGGAGCAGCGGGCAATGACAAGACGCACGCGAAAGACTCTACCGGTATCACGCGGAGCACTCGCGCCCGACTGCTCAGGGAAGCCCGGATCGGGCACACTGGAGGAGTGCCCCGCTCCAATCGCCCGAACCGCCCCCGCGGTTCCTTCCGTCCAAAGGGGGCCACCCCGCCTGAACCCGACCTCGAGCGGGCGCGCGTGGGCCTGCCGATGCGCCAGTCGGCGCCGGACGGTGAGTGGACGGTCCGCCGGATCACGGAGCGGAACGCGGCGAAGACCTACACCTGCCCGGGCTGCAACTCGTCGATCGTCCCGGGGATCGCGCACCTGGTGGTGTGGCGTGAGGAATTCCTCTTCGGACCGGAGGCAGCCCTCGCTGCCCGCAGGCACTGGCACGTGCGGTGCTGGCAGACGCGAAGCTACCGGTACTAGCCCCACGAGGGGCTTCGGGTACCGGTCCCTATGCCTCGGCCACCAGCACGGCGGGCTCCGTCCGCCCCACCTAGACTGGTGCGATGGCCAGCGATATGCCCGACTACACGTACACCACCGATGAGAACCCGATCGACATCCGCGCTTCCACGGTGCTCCCCGCCGAACGCCGCAGCATCGACCTGGTCACCGCGGACGGCCTGACCCTGGTGGGGGAGTTCGCCGCACCCGCGGGGGGAGTTCCCGAAGCCACCCTGGTGACCTTCCACCCCCTGCCCACGCACGGAGGATTCATGGACTCCCACGTGTACAAGAAGGCATCGTTCCGGCTGCCCGCGCTCGCCGACATCGCCGTGCTCCGATTCAACACCCGCGGTACCTGCTCGCCGCGCGGCTGCAGCGAGGGAACCTTCGACGGCGGCGAGGCTGAGCGGCTGGACGTGCTGGCAGCGGTGGACTGGGCGGTCGCGGAGGGACTCCACAACATCTGGCTGGTGGGGTGGTCCTTCGGGACGGAGCTCTGCCTCAAGTACGGCGCGAAGGATCCGGTGGCCGAGCTGATCGAGGGGGCCATCCTGCTGTCGCCGCCGCTGCACCGGGCCGGCGATGCCGATCTGGACTCCTGGGCGGCGAGCGGCCTTCCCCTCAGGGTGCTGGTCCCCGAGTTCGACGACTACCTCGTACCCGACGAGGCTGCCGCACGGTTCGCGCGCGTACCGCAGGCGGAGGTCACGGGGGTGGACGGAGCCAAGCACCTGTGGGTGGGGGAGAAGTACGCCGCGCGGGTGCTCGACGAGATCGTGGGCACGGTCCGTCCCGAGGTCCAGCTGCCCCTGCCGTCCCGATGGACAGGGCCGGCCGCCGTCGCGCCTTCCCCCGTCAGGCAGGACTGAAGGCGTCGCCTACTGGCTGTCCTGTCGCGCGATGAAGACTTCCTTCAGCAGCAGCATCACGGCGGCAGCCGTGGGGATGGCGATCAGCGCTCCGAGGACACCGAGGAGCGAGCCGCCGGCGATCACGGCGATCACTGCGACCGCTCCGGGCACGGCGACAGCCCGCTGCATGATGCGGGGTGAGATGAAGTACGCCTCGAACTGCAGGTACGCGATGTAGGGGATGGCGAACAGCAGCGTGGTGTGCCAACCGACGGTGAGGGCGATCAGGCTGACCACGACGGCGGCGATGACGCCGCCC
>JASLBS010000232.1 GCA_030146405.1 Arthrobacter sp. | reverse complement strand
GACGATGCAGTCGGCGGCACAACGGGGGTCGTACCCCACCCGCTTCAGCGCTACCGTCAACTCGTAGTCCTCCGTGAGCGAGGACTCGTCGTACACGAGTCCCCTGACGCCGGGGAGGAGACTGCTGCCTCGCATCTCGGCTACCTTGCGCAGCGCCTCGACCGTGAAGATGGTGGCAGCGCCCGACAGCACATGGATGCGCCCTGCACGCCGGTGGACGGAGCGAAGACCCTGGGTGTACTCGATCCTCTGCAGCAGGGCCACGCGGGACGGGTGGTCGGCGGCAACGTACGAGCCGCTGATTCCGCCCCGCATCGGCCAGTGCTCGAAGTAGGCCATGCCGCAGGCCACGAAATCGTGGTTGAGACGACTGTCCGCGTCCATCATCAGCACGACGTCGTGGGGCCGGAGATCCGGGAGGACCTTGGCGAGCCCCTGGTTCAAGGCGCCTGCCTTCTTGGCGGCGTTGTCCCAGGTCTCCAGGACCTCCACCCCCATGGCCCTCGCGATGTCCACGGTGCCGTCGGTGCAGTTGTCCGCAGCGACGAGGATGTGATCCGGGGCCTGGGTCTGACGGCGCAGGCTGTCGATCGTCTGTGCGATCCCGATCTCTTCATTGTGAGCAGGGATGATCGCTATCACGCGCGCAGGAGGATGTGGCGCCTCGGTCTGCTGGGCCAGCGGTCTCGCGTCTGACTGATGGGCCAGCGGCCTCGCGTCTGATTCATCGTCCGGTAGTTCATTGCCGTCCGATACTCGACGGCCCAGTAGTTGATCACTCAGTCGCATGAGACTCCTCCGGTTCGCACCGAGAGGGAAAGCCGGTGGCCTCTCGACGAGCTCGGACCTTCGCTGAGGCGCTCACCCCGTGGACGGAGGGCCGCAAGTACGGACGGGGGGTCGATGGTTGCAGTCATGACGGCTGCTCCTCTCGGAGTGAAGCCACGAGGAAGGGAGACTCGCGACGTGGTGGTACCGAGGTGCGCGCAGCTGATACCTGACCCCCGGTAGATCGCCGCGAGAGCATAGTGGTGGCCCAGACGTACGTTCTCATCCAGAATGGTTCTGCACCCGCGGCTCGCACACGAGTGAGCGCTACGTCAGATCAGCCGAGGGATACTCACTCAAGGCGCTTCTGCCACTTAGGAGATACTCCATGACCGTGCAGGATTCGTGGGCGGATACTGCCGGGATCCGAGGAATCGACTCCCCGGCGTGATTCTGACGCTGTTTTCAACGACGAACGAGGCGATTTCGGGTGTCATCCATAGCCGGGCCGCAATGTTGTGAGATTGATCACTCTCCAGCCCGACGCTGCCGATCAGCACTCATGGACGCCGGCCCGTACCATCACCAGGGCACTCAGCGTGCCGACAGCCATCAGCGCCATGCACGCCAGGATCCGGAACCGTCCATCCTCGAGTGGCGGAAGTCCGCCGAGGATCACGCCGAGCTGGAGCGCACCACGGAGGACGGCCATGGCCGGCGCGAACGGGTCCGGGACTTCCGCCCAAGGGAGGACGCCGACAGTGATCACCAACAGGAGCACCACCGTGTCGACCGTGGGGACCGGTGCGGCGATGATCGGTCCGATGCCGGTCACGGGGCCGGGTCAGTCACGGTCCCACCAGCTTCCGCCCCTCCCGCACCCCTCCGTGCCGTCAGCCGGATGGACAGAACAGTGCCGATACCCGATGGCACCGTGCGGGAGTGCGCATGAGCCGGTCGCAGTGGTCGTCGTCGCCCGGCCCGAGCAACCAACGCCGCTCGTAACCTCCGTCGCCGGTGCCGGAACTGGGGGCTACGCCGTCCGCAATCCGACGGACCCCTACCGGCCGCCTCGCACCACCGGAGAGCAGCGTGACGCCTCGCAGATCTGGTAGCGGACAGAGGCGGCCTTCGTCGTCGTGGTCGTGCTGCCGGTGTTCTTGACGGTCTGTCGGACGCCGTTGCCCACCAGGGTCACCGTGGATCCCTTGGTCCCGGACCAGCTCAGCGTGTTCGAGACCGTGCCGCGGGCCTTGGAACTCTTCGCCGCGATCTTGATGCTCAGAGACGAAGGTTTCGCTGGTTTCGGTTTCGTGAGCACAGGCTTGGCCGGTACCGGCTTCTTAGGCGCAGGAACCACGGTGGGCGTGGGTGCCGGGTTCGTCGGCGCGGGTGCCGCGGAGGGCGTCGGCGCTGGCTTCGTCGGCGCAGGTGCCGCAGTGGGTCCAGGTGCCGGTAGCGTCGGAAAGGGCCCCACGCTGGGTGCAGGTGCCGGCGTCGTCGGTGTCGGCGTGGGTGCCGATGTGGGTGCCGCAGGGGGCAAAGGAACCGGTGCGACGACGGGCGGTGCCACGACGGCGCCGGCCGGGGTGAATGCGAAGTCCCGCACAACGACCTTCTCGGGCTTCACGTGCGCCGGGTCTCCTCCACCGCCGCCGGCAACCCAGAGGTTGAAGTGGACAGCCTCACGAGCGGGTGTGGGAACGTTCTCGCCCTGCAGCACTGTGCGCTTGAGCAGGGGCCCCGAGTAACCGTCCCCTGCGAAGGTCTCGAACGTCAGCTTCTTCGGTTCCCATACCAGCCGGTGGGTGAGCACAGGATGCTCCGTCACGCCGAAGATCGTGGTGTCGTTGCCCAGACCCGGCGGCTTGCTCGCATCGAACCAGTAGCCGTGCCCCTGTGTGATGGGCCATACCTGCCCGGAGGGTCCTCCGCCCCAGGCACTGGCCTCACACAGGTCCACCTCGTTGTACCCCGGGGCCACAGAGGCGTCGTAGGTGAAAAGACACCCCCACACCACTTCCTTCTGCATGGCGGAGAGATCCTTCTCCACCGTGGTGCTGTAGGTGCCGTAACCGAATCCCTTCCGGGTGGAAATGAGTTCGGCGCCGATCGGGGACTGCCCTGTGGGATTCGAAAGGGTCAGGGTCACGTGACCGTTCGCGTCGGGGCTGCTGACATTGGCCGGGTCGAACTTCCCGTTGTAGTTCGGTCCGCCTCCATACCGGCGCTTCTCCCAGTTGAAGCCCTCCCAGGCGAAGTCACCCGAAGGACCCGGGTCCGCGGTGATGGATGCCGTCTCGGCCGCGACGCCGGGAGCCGGTACGAGGGCTCCGAGCAACAGTGCTGCAAGGGCCGATCCAGCGATGGATCGACGGACACGAGCCCTTCGCCGAGTAGCAGGTCGATAGGCAGACGCGATGGACATGGTGGGAGCCTCCACTGTTGGGTAGCCCGGCTGACCGCGAGGGTCCCGTGGCTTTGCGTCCCCGGTTCGCACCGGGTTTGCCCTTGTCGCTGAGCGGTTGCCCGGCTGGGCCGGCGAACCTGCTGAAGGCGGTTCACCAGCCATCCAATGGTCCCGCACTGCACCCGTACTCCTCCGGTCGGTAGGCGCAGCAATTCATCAGGATTGCCGCACCCGAACCGCAGGTGCGGTTCCGCGCCCCCGCTCGGGTACCTTAAGTTCATACTCGAAGGTCCCCAGGGACCCGGTGAGCGTCTCAGTGCGGCCATCCCGGCGCACACAAGTCACCGGAGCAGTGCCTTTTGCGCACAACAAGCAGGAAGTGGAGCGTGCTGGAGCATGGGGACCCAATCACCACCTGATTCTTCGGCGAGCCACGAACCGGGGCGGGTCACCCGGACGTCCTCGGGCGGGCGAACCCTGCTCATCCGGTCGATCGTGCTGGTCACGGCGGTGCTGGGGATCAACTACGTCGGTTGGCGCTGGCTCTACTCCATCAACTGGGACGCCTGGTGGATCGCCATCCCGCTGGTGCTGGCGGAGACCTACTCCCTGATCGACTCCCTCCTGTTCGGGTTCACCGTCTGGCGGCTGAAGAAGCGGGAACCACCCGAGGCGCCCGAGGGCCTCACCGTCGACGTGTTCATCACCACCTACAACGAACCCCTGGACCTCGTGCTCACCACGGCACGGGCTGCGAAGGCCATCCGCTACCCGCACAGGACCTGGATCCTCGACGACGGCAACCGCCCCGAGGTGCGTGCTGCAGCGGAGGCGGAGGGTATCGGCTGGATCACCCGGTCCGCGGACTGGAAGGACATGCCGCGCCATGCGAAGGCCGGCAACCTGAACAATGCGCTCGCCTCGACCGACGGCGAGTTCCTCCTGATCCTCGACGCCGACCAGATCCCTGACCCCACGATCCTCGACCGCACCCTGGGCTACTTCACCAACGAGAAGATGGCCCTGGTCCAGACACCCCAGGTGTTCGTCAACGTCCCCGACTCGGATCCGCTGGGCAGCCAGGCCCCGCTGTTCTACGGGCCGATCCAGCAGGGCAAGGACGGATGGAATGCGGCCTTCTTCTGCGGTTCCAACGCCCTGATCCGCCGTGAAGCCCTCATGCAGCTCGGCGTCACGCGGTACGTCACGGAGATCGAGTTATCGCTCCACAAGGCGTTGCGGACCTCGGACCGCGTCATCGCCAAAGCCAGGAAGAATCTCGGCCCGGACAGTGAGCGCGTCAATGAGGCGCTGGACCTCGTCGCGAAGGACCTGCGCAGGGTCCGACGACGGCTGCAGAAGGGTCATGGCATCTCCGAAGTGACGTACGAGTTCCAGCAGCGCGTCGTCGCTGTCACCCGGAAGCTCGTCGCGGCGGACATCGCAGCGTTCCAGGAGGACCTGTCCTCCCTCGGTGATCTCGGCGATCTCGGCGACCTGGACATCGAGGGTCTGGACGTCGATGCCCGGGGCTCGGGCAGTTCGGGCCTCTCCGGCGTCGACGATGCCGCGCTCGAGCAGCTCTCGCAGCGCTCCTGGTCCCCGCTCGCGGCCATCGACGCCGTCAGGGTCATGATCGAGTCGGTCAACGCCGACCGTGGCGGAGAGGCTCAAGCGGTGATGCCCATGGCCACCATCTCGGTCACCGAGGACATGGCCACCTGCATGCGCCTGCACAGTCTCGGCTGGGAGTCCGCCTACCACCACGAGAAGCTCGCTGACGGTCTCGCGCCCGAGGACCTCAAGTCCATGCTCACCCAGCGCCTCCGGTGGGCCCAGGGAACGGCCCAGGTCATGTTCCGGGAGAACCCCTTCGCGCAGAAGGGCCTCAGCTTCGCCCAGCGGCTCATGTACGCCGCGACCATGTGGAGCTACCTCTCGGGTTTCGCTGCCCTCGTGTACATCGGCGCCCCCATCATCTACCTGTTCTTCGGGATCCTCCCGGTCCAGTCGATCAGCACCGAGTTCTTCCTACGCCTCATCCCGTTCCTCGTGGTGAACCAGCTCCTCTTCGTCGTGGTCGGCAAGGGTGTGAAGACGTGGCGAGGGCAGCAGTACTCGCTGGCCCTCTTCCCCGTCTGGATCCGCTCCATCACGTCGGCGTTCGGCAACGTCTACCTCGGCAAGAGCCTTGACTTCGCCGTCACACCGAAGACCCTGCAGCAGGACGACCAGCTCCGGTGGGACCTCGTGAAACCGCAGCTGTGGGCCATGGGCCTGCTCGTGGCAGCTGCGGTGGTGGGGCTCATCCGGCTCGCCTCGGGTCAGGCGGACGTCCTGGGCACATCGGTCAACCTGGTCTGGGTTGTGTTCGACCTCGTGATCTTCAGCGTCATCATCGACGCCGTCCGCTACCGCGGCTACGAGCACTACCGATCGGACATCGATGCGGCGAAGTCCCGGCAGAAGAGGGTGTGACGGGCACCGACCTGACGCTCAGCTACGACGGCGCAGCATCCGCCGCCACAGCGAGACCCTGGCCTCCTCCTCAGGCGGCGCTGCTGCCTCGGTTACCCGCCGTGCCTCTGCACGGCGCTCGTGCCACCGCTCCACTTCGAGATCCACGTCCCGCAGCTTGGTGATGACCGGCGGCCCGCCGAGAAGCTGTCGCCGCGCATCGATCACCTGGTAGTTGAAGTCCGCGAGGGTCTCGCGGACCTGCTGCTCCGTGTAGAGCCGGTCGAGGCGGTCGTCGAGTGCGGCGTCCTCGTGCCGGAGCAGAATGGCTCGCGGACCGAGCCCGGTGATGTTCTCGCGCTGGATCAGGCCCTTGACCCACCAGTCGGGATCATGGCTCTCACCGAGATTCGGGAGAGGCTTCCCCGCCAGCGCGAGGTTGTCGAACTCCCCCGCGGCCACCGCGCGGTCGACGATCAGACGCGCACGCTTGACCTCGTCATCACCCTCCCGGAGCGGAGCCATGTCCCCGGAGCTCTCGGCGTCGTCGTTCTGGCGATCCAGCTCGGCCATGGCGTCACCCTCACCACCCCGGGCCACGCGGTACTGTGCCGCTTTCCGCAGCCGTTCCTCATGCTCGTGGGACCTGCTGATGCCGCTGCCCTCCGCCTCGTCGGTGCCGGTCCTACCAGTATCCCGAGGTAATGAAAGGGCCCGCAACCGATTTCCCTGCGGACGAACGCCCGGAATCCCGCCCTCGGGTGCGGACGACGACGGCGGGCCACCTCACGAGGTGACCCACCGTCGTCGTGGAGTCGTCCAGTGCTAGCGGACCCAGGCCGTGGTGTTCGCGGGGAGTTTCCCGTCCACGAGTGGTGCGCTGCTCAGCAGTACCTCCCCCGCGGGCAGGTCGACGGGTCCGGCTCCGAAGTTGGTGATGCTGTGCCAGCCACCGGGACGCGTGAAGTGCAGGACGTCC
>JASLBS010000212.1 GCA_030146405.1 Arthrobacter sp. | reverse complement strand
GACGAAGTCCCCTGGGGTCAGCAGGACCTCCTCACCGTTCACCCACAGCCAGATACGGCCGGACAGGCAGAGGAAGTTCTCGGTGTGCTGCCGGTGGAAGTGGCGGATGAAATAGGGCGACGGCGCGGAGAGCGTATCGACGGCGAAGTAACGGTTCCCAGTGGTGCGGCCGCGCGCGGCGTAGGCGTTGATGGTGTCCGGCCACGCCACGCGATCGCCTGTCCGGCCCCGCAGGAAGTAGCCTTCGAGACCGGTGGGCAGGGTGTCGTCCCACAGATCCTGGGCATCGACCTGGGGCAGCTCGTGGAGCTGGGCGCCCTCGGGAAGGTACAGCCCACCGGACGCTGCGCCCCCGGCCGAGTAGATGCGCCGGTCCTCGGGGGTACCTGCGCCCACCAGGGCGTCCAGGGCGCCGGAGGGGGCGGAGAAGAAGAGCAGGCGGGTCATGTGGGAGAGCATCCGATAGGCCACCGGGACACCCTCGGGGATGTGGAAGGAGTCTCCTGGTACGAGGACCCTGGATTGTCCGGGAAGCCAGACCTGGACGCTGCCCTCCATCACGAAATAGGAACGCTGCTGGGTGGGAAGACTGTGGAACGGGGTGTAGGCGCCTCGCGGACCGAGAACGTACGCTGCGTCGAAAAGCCCGCCCGTATCGGCGCCGCGGGCTATCACCGTCCACAATTGCCCGTCGCGTTCGTACCGCAGGCCCTCTCCGGAGGCGAGGTAGTAGGGGACGGGCTCACCGGGGAGAGCATTGATCACAGGAGCAAGTCCATGCATGGTTTCGAGATCGATGGTGCTCATAAAGATTCTCCTAGGCAGAACGGGGATCGAGGTGACGGCGGAAGAACGCTTCGACGTCGGTGAAACTGAAGGTGATGTCCCGGCGTGGTGCGGACGTACCATCCGACGTGCGGTAAGCAGCCAGGGCGGCCTCCTCGGCAGCGAGCCGTCCGTCATCCATGACATTCGCCAGTTCGACGTCCAGTCGGCCAGCCGGGTTGAGGAAGCCGTGCTTGTAGCTTTCGAGGAGGTACAGCTCACTGGACACGCCCGCAGCGACAAGGGCGGCGTGCAGGCGTTCGCTCTGTCGATAGGACACCAGTACGTCGCCGGTCCCGTGAGAGATCTGGAACGGCGGAGCGCCGGGGTGCACCCAGTGCAGGGGACTCGCTAGGCGGGCGAGCTCGGAGTGATCGGCAGGATGACCACCGATCAACCGCGCTTCCGGAGTACGGGACCCGTCGACGCCGGATCGCCCAGCTGTCGCTTCGGCGACGACCTCGGCGAGATCTACGGGGCCGTAGGACTCGGCGACCGCCTGTACCGATACGTCCCCCTCCGACGCCGGCTCACCCGGCAGCACATCGAGGTGTCCGGTCAGTCCCGCCAGGGCAGCAAGATGCCCGCCGGCGGAGGCGCCCCACACCCCCACAGCCGACGGATCGAGAACGAACCGTTCGGCAGAGACTCGAAGGAAACGGATCGCTGACCGAACATCGTGCAACTGCGCCGGAAACAGAGCCTGCCCGGACAGTCGGTATTCGATACTTGCTACGGCGATCCCGGTAGCGCGGACGAATCTGTGCAGATCCGGGGCCAGGGTCCTGTCACCCGTGAACCATCCGCCCCCATGCAACCACACCACCACCGGCACCGGGCTGTCGGCGGTGGCGGGACGGTACAGATCCAGCACGAGGTCACCCGTGGTCCGACAGGAGAAGACCACATCAGGAGCAACCCGGACCCCGGACGTCATGGAGAAAGGGTTCGAAGGCATACCGTCCATGGTTCGCGATGGCGGCGCGGAGGACCAGCAGGCCATCCCGGATCACCGTTCGGCTGGCCCGAATGGTGGAAGTGCTTCAGGACCGGGCGTGCGCCGTCGCGACGGCAAGACGGGTGAACTCGTCGAGGGCCCCCGAGAGGCGGTCGGGCAGGAAGCACAGGTAGGTAGTGGCTGCCGGCGCATCGACGACAGGTACGAAACGAAGACCGGGACGGGCATAGGTTCCGGGCGCGGATGCTCCGGCGATATTGATACCGAGCCCGGCTCCGACCAACGCGAGGACTTCCTCGACCCCACGCGCGACGGGCAGTACCTTCGGCGTGAAACCGTTCGGAGCGGTCGCCGCCATCAACCAGCGAGACGATTCACCCCGGCTTTCGTCGGAGATGAAGACCTCTTCAGCCAACTCCACAAGCTCTACCGATGTCCGGCCGGCGAGACGGTGACCTTCGGACAGGATCACCACGCACCCCTCCTCCCAGAGAGGGAGAACCTCGATGTCCCGAGCCGGAGTACCTCCGATCTCGGTCACGAACACACAATCCACGTCGCCCTGCAGCAACGCTTCGTAGCATTCGGAGAAGCCCAACTGCCGGATGTGCCACGTCACCTCCGTCATCTTCTCGGCTGCGGTTGCCAGTATTCGCCCGGACATCGGGTGGGAAACCATCAGCCCTACCCGAAGGTCCGTTGTGGTGACCGCTACGTCGGCCCAGGACAGCACGGCGTCCATGGCCGCGATGGACTCCTGCGCCAGGGGCACCAGCTGCCGACCGTCCTCCGTGAGCACCACGCTGCGGGACGAACGGCGAAAGAGAGGCCGGGACAATTTCCGCTCGAGAGTGGCTATCTGCTCACTCAATGAGGATGACCTCAGGCCCAACCGCGAGGCGGCACGGCCGAAATGCAACTCCTCGGCCACAGCCAGAAAGCACCGTAGCTGGTGGGTCGTGACGTCCAACACTTCTTCCGATCATTGCGCGACAAGGAGCGACCACTATCTCACTCAGTGGCGCTCGCCGACACCACTGCCCTGCCCAGCAACGACTCAGGGCAGGCGGTTCGTGATGAGCCGGCTATTCCTTCAGAAGGGGTGTGGGGAAGTTCTTCCACTCGTGATGGAAGCGATCCTCGGCCTCCAGCGCTGCTGCTTGTTCCAAGGCGTGAAGCCTGCCGTAGCTGAAGCCGTTCTCTCCTTCCCGGGATGCTGTGGCACCGAGCCGACGCAGGAGAGTGCGGGTGACAATGCTGTCCTGATGGTCCCCGAGGATCTTCTGGATGCCCTGGGCGGCCTCCATGAGGGCGGCGGCCTTCTTGGGTTTGATGGGTAGGGCCGCTTCGGCCGCGTAGCGCAGACGTTTGCCGTCTTTACGTGCCTCATGCAGGGCCGGATGATCTCCGATGCCCGCGGGATTCTTCCGTGCTTCGCGCACCGCCGTGCGGAGTCGTGTGATGTCACGATTGATGAGCTTGGGGACCACCTTGTTGGCGGGCTTTCTACCACGAGGTGTCAGTCTGGGGGTGGTCAGCAGGGACTCGAGCAGGTCCAGCAGACCGAAGTAGCGTTGCCCGTCCAGCTCCTCGAGCACCTTGGTGTGAGCTTCCCGGTAGCTGCTGCCCAGTTCCAGATCGACTCTGCGAGCAACCGGACCCATGACGAGATCGGCTGGTTCTTCCGCCAGCATTCCCTTGAGCCGTTCATGCATGACTTCCGCGTCCCGTGCCTGCCCGAGGACACCGGCGATCCACTTCAGTTCAGCACGCAGTAGGCCTACCGTCTCGTCGTCCTCGAGAAGGAGCCGGTAGGTGGCCAACACCGAACGCATACGTCGGGTGGCAACTCTCATCCGGTGCACTGCGTCGTGCTCGTCCAACCTCACACGGGGGTCCTCGTACTTCAGAACGGAGAACTGTTCGGTGAGGTAGGTCAGCAGGACACGACCGGCGGGACCGGCCGGTGATGGTGCGGGCGCTTTCCCAGGAGCGGTCGGCAACGCTGTACCGAGCGCCCGTGCAAGTTTGGAGCCGTGCTGGGCTGGACGGACGCCTGCCACGGCGATCAAGTCCTGCACCGCATCCAGCAGTTCCCTGGGCCCATCAACGAGCTCAACTTCCCATTCACGCCAGTGCTGCGTGGCTTGTTCGGAGATGAAGGTGTCGGCCTGCACCTGGTCGTCGGTGAAGTCGGCCACCACCTCGCCATTCCGATGCCGGAGTCGGTGGACGATGCGACGAGTCCTGAGGCGGGCAACCGGAATCAGGGCCGTGTTCCTGGTGTGGACGCGAACAAGTTGCAGGAGCGCCTCCGGGACGCCGTTCGCCTTCTTACCCAGCGGCTCATGATATTCGTGCCGCTCCTCGGGGCCGGCCGGGAGCTTCAGGTGCCAGCCTGCGTCCTCTCCACCGGTACGACGGCGCAATGTGATCCGCCGTGCTGCCAGACGCAAGTCCTGGGTGTCGTAGTACTCGGCTCTGAGCTGATGCTCGACCGGTTCGTCCACATGCCCGATCCCGGGGACGTCGCGCAGAGGTGGAATCACGGTCTCATCCGCGACATCGAACTTTCGCTCTATCTCGACAACAGGCACTTGAGGCATAAGTAATTCTAGGTTCTCGTCTTCCGACGCGTCATCGAAGCATCAGGAGTTCGAATGGGTTGCATCACCGCGCACCGTTGCTCACCCGGTCATCTCCCTGCGGCAGCCAGGGCGCATCGAGGGGCGTTGAGCTCGAGGGGATCCATGCCTTCGGTACCACGAGTCGCTTGGAGGGTTGCGCATGATCCCGCGGTGGCGAACGAGTAGGAACTTTCAGGAGTCAGATTCTCGAGGTCTGAATCTGACCCGGGCACCTTCGCCTGGAAAAGGTCCGCCGTACGGTCACACTTGGCGGAAGACACGACTGATCGAGCTGGTGATCTGGGAGAGTTTGATCCAGATCAGGAATCGTTGGAGGGGTCCCAGTAGTGGGCTCAGGAGGGACCGCCATCCGTGGTGTCGGGACCAGGTCATCCCGGTGGTCACGTGCGTCCCTCCCGTGGTGGGCGCGAGGTCGAAGGCTGTGATGAAGGGCGCACTGGTGTCACTATCCGGGTAGCTCAAGCGCCAGGCGATGTGGGTGTGAGGTTCGGTGCTCACTATCTCGAGGGTACGGCGGCGAAACTTCCTGTGCACCTTCAGTGGTTTGCCGTTCGGGTGGGTCATCCGTGCGTAGGCCTCCCACACTCCGCCTGTCTGCTCCCCGGTGTGCGCTGGTTCCGCGCTGGCGTTCGGATCGGCAGCAGAGTTGGTGGTGGAGCTTCCGACGACGCCGATGGCTGGTTCCCACTCGGGTACCCGGGCCGGGTCCGACAGGAGAGCCCAGACGTCCTCGACCGGTGCTGGTATGAAGGACTCACCCACACCGCTGAACGTGCCTCGTCGATGAGTGACACCCGCCCTTCCTGTCGTGAGATGTGCAGGCATCTGGTCGAGCTCGGCCAGGACCACGCCTGGTTCCGCCCCGAGTCGACCCAGCAGGTCGAGGATCGTCCCACTCGGTTCATTCAACAGTTCGCGGAGAACTGCTGCAGCATCCGCTGTCCGGCCCTTCTTGCCGGCCCGGGCGATGAGGTCCGAGGCACGTTTGGACCACTCGTACCCGCCGGTCTCGTGAAAGACGATGGGCCCTGAGGGTGGGAGTTCGGCGGCTATACCGAGGGACGCTATCTGTTCCTTCTGGTGTTCCTCGACAGCAGCGCGGGCAGCATGAATGGTGATGCCCAGCTCTCGAAGGACCCGGCCCGCAGGCTGATCATTGAGTACCAGGGCCAGGAACAAGTCCTCGAGGTCCGCTTCTCGCAGCCCTCGGCGGGAAGCTTCCTCCATCGCGGTCAACGAGAGGGTCTGACTGGTCGTCGCATACCGGGTGATTCTGCTCATGCTCGCCTCCTGAGGCCGAGGATCGAAGGATCGACACGCTTGGAGTACTTCTTATGGACTGCTTGACGCGTAACACCGAGCGCGTCCGCAATCATCTGCCAGTTCATTCCAGCCCGCAGCGCAGCCTCCACCTGACGGAGCTCCAGGGAATCTGCCAGAACGCGCAGGGACGCCACCGCCCGTAGACCGGCACGCGGATCAGTCGTATCCGCAGCGGTTGTCGCGACCTGTGATGACTCCATACGTCAATCTAAGTTGCTAAGTAGCGGAAATGTCAACCATGGTTGCTCTTGGGTGCCCTCGCTGCGGTACGTGTCACGTGTGTGTCTGTGTCAGGTACTCGGGAGAGGTCTTGTCCTCGACGGTGAGTGCCCGTGTTGTTCTCGAGGAGGGAGCTCTTGGTCGCAGGGGTTGTGCTAGCTGAGGGCTCGTGGGGTGATTCGGGCGAGGGCAAGACGGGCGGAGACGAGCCGGTGCATCAGCCCGGAAGTCCCGTGAGGATCTGGGGGCAGCGTTCTCGCCTCGATCGCTCCGGTTGTTCGGATTCCGTCTACCGCGGCGCGAGTGACTTCGAGTGCAAGCGTGGGGTGGGTGTCGAGTGCGCTGTGGCCGTGATCGCGGACCGACAGGAGGATCGAGTCCGGAATGAGCATCGTGATCTGCTCGGCGACAGTGCGTGGGGTGCGGATGTCGCGGTCGCCGCTGATGACCACCGTTGGCCAGGTGAACGCAGGGATTTCGGCAGGAAGGTCGAACGGTTCGCGCTCGAACGTGGAGAAATTCCCCGCCGCCTCGGCGAAACTACTCGCTGATTCCAGTGGTCCACCGTCGGGGGTGGGAGCGTAGTCGAGTTCCCGGAAAGCGATCTCACCGACGAGGTCGAACTCCATCATGAATGGTCGGGGCATCATCACTTCCCCGGCACCCAGCCCCTGGATCCATTGCCACACCCGCTGCCCTCGGCCCTGTTCACGTGAAGTGAGCATCCGGTCGATGAACGGTAGCCCGCCGAACTCGTAGAGGAACTGCAAGGGGAATCCTGCTTCATCCTGCCGGATCACACCTGCCTCGACGAGCCGCCGGATTGTGGCGGCCTGCGTCTGTGTAGTAGTGGTGCCATGCCAGAAGAGGTCACGAAGCCGCTGTCCCGACGACTGGCCGAAGTGCGCGCCGAGCATCGCCGAATCCAGCACCATCGCGGCAACTTTGCTCGGGTGCCGTACCCCGAACCCCTGAGCGAGGTAGCTGCCGTAGGAGGTTCCGTACACCAGGGCTCGATCGATTCCTTCGGCGGCGAGGACTGCGGCAGCGTCATCGATCACCTCGGTGATCGTGATCGACCGACGCGGCAGATCGACGCCCTCTACATCGGTGCGGGACAAGCCGATCCCGCGGTGCTCCATCATCACCATGTCCAGGCCCAGCTTCTCCGCTTTGGCCCGCAGAGCACGATACGGAAGCACCGAGGCGAGGCCCGGGCCTCCGGGGAACACGAGAACCGGCACATCACTTTCCGGTCCGGTTCGTGTGTAGGCGAGGTCGAACGTACCTCCGCCCGGGAGCGGACGTGACAGCGTGCGCACTCCAGGGATCGCGGCGATCTGCGCGTGGCGTCTACGACGCGCCGCAGTGGTCTTTTCCTTGTCCTTCATGCGTTCGTTCACGTCTTCTCCTCCTCGATCAGGGCGCGGGACGTTCGACTGAGCAAGGCCCGCCCGGCATCGACGGTCATCGCTGATCCCGGGGTGATGATCTCGAGGCAGGTCCCTGACACGAGCGCGCCCAGCAACAACACCGACTCGTCGATCCGGTCTCGCACTACCGCGCCCTCATCGGCGAGTTGCTCCAACCACGCCCTGATCCGCTCATGTGAGCGCTTCACGGTGAGCTCCAGAAAAGCTCGGGCCATACTGTTCCCGCCGGGTTCGAACGCGTGCACGTACAGACCGAACCACACCTCCAGGACGGGCCCGTCCGAAGCATCCACAGGAAGGAATTGCAGCACGCACCGTACCAACCGCTCGCCTGGGTCGAGCGAGGTGTCATGAATGGCGAAGTCATCGATCGTGGCATCCATGACGCGCTGCACCACTGCCGCGTGAAGTTCGCGCTGAGTGGGGAAGTAATGTCGGAGTGTTCCCATTCCCACCCCCGCAGCGGCAGACACCGCCCGAACGGTCACACCGGCCAGCCCAGCCTCGGCCATGACCAGAGCTGCCGACTCCACGATCCGCTCTCGCTGGTTCCCGTCCATCCTTAGAACCTAGCACAGCGTGCTAGCACTTTGTGCTGGTGTCGCCCAGCAGTTCTGGAGACAGGGTGGCGGAGAGGGGTGACCAGTGGCGTCAACCCAGTCAGGGGAATGTCCAGGCGATTGTCGGCGGCATAGTTATTGCCATCGGTGCCGCGGGGGAGGGACGTTGTCCTCTTTCCTCCAGCGGCATCACGGTGGAGAAGTTCGAAATTGCTCTTACCAGAGGGGGGCGCGTCGGTCGGTGTTGTCGCTGAGTCCGCGGATCGCGGTGAGGTCGCCTGGAACTACGCTTTCAACCGGCCGGCGAACCACCGAACAATCGACTTGTCCTCCGCAGCAATGGAGACAATGGCCATGTCCACTGCCATGACGGAAAGCAGGGAGGGGGACATGGTGCGTTAGTAGGTCTCTACCGCTTCACCACGTCCCCCTCCCTGCTTGATCCAGTTTCCTCGCTGGTCAGCGGGCCGGGTGGTTAGTGGGCTTCGTTGTAGGCATCGATGATGGTCTGGGTGATCCGGCCTCTAGCACTGGGGTTGTGGCCGTTGTCCTTCGCCCACTGGCGGATCTGCTGGGTTTCTTCCCTGGATCGACCCGACGCTGAGGGTGACGCGTTCTTCTGCCCGCCCTGGCTCTTGCGGCCACCGGTGTTCGCTTTCCGGGCCTTTTCCACATACTCGCCGAGAGCTGAGCGCAGCCTGTCGGCGTTCTCCGTAGTGAGGTCGATTTCGTAGTTGATGCCGTCCACACCGAAACGTACTGTTTCGTGTGCTTCTTCACCATTGAGGTCATCGACGAGTTGTACCTGTACGCGCTGTGCCATGATTTCTTACTCCGAATCGTTGAGGTGAATTGATGTAACCCCCTGCTGTCGACTCTATCGCTCTCCGATTACGATTTGGCACCATTCCACTCGTAAACCACTACCTGTTTTCTGTGCTGTGATGTCTCTCATCAACGCTTAGTGCATCAAAGCCCGATAACATGATCCGCGGAGTCTCTACGCCCTATACAATCAGTCCGATCGAAAAGTAGCAGGCCATTGAGGTTACTGATAGGTGCTGAAGGCCGAGCATGGCGCCAGCGGGTTGAGCAGTTAGTGGAACTGCTGGTCGGCGATCCATTCCCGCGCGTCGAAGATGTCGACGTGCAGGTGCAGGGTGGCGCGGGGTACGCCAAGGTCTGGTGCGATGTGGGAGGCGGATCGGCACTGATCTGGTGATGGCATCGCAGCACTGGTTGGTCGAGCGGGTGGTGCTTCTACACGAGGGGGCAGGATCTGCTGTCAGGCAGAGGTGATCACGAGCGCGGTGCTGTGCCCACCGAATCCGAAGGCGTTGGTCACAGCGGCTTTCGCCCCTCCGCATCGGGTGGTGACCGCGCTGATGTTGAGGTTGATGTCCGGGTCGGGTTCCTCGAGGTTCAGTATGCCGGGTAGGAGCCCGGTCCGGAGAGCCTGAAGGGTTACGATGGCGCCGAGTGTCCCGGCTCCGCCGAGGAGGTGTCCGGTCATGGACTTGGTGGACGTGACAGGCACGTCATCGCCGATCACCTTCGTGATAGCGCCTGCTTCCAGGAGGTCACCGAGCGGGGTGGAGGTGGCGTGTGCGTGGACGAAGCCGATGTCCGACGCTGAAAAGTCGGCTGCTGCGAGGGCTTTGCGCATCACACGGTGCTGAATAGCCTGGTCGGCGGCCACGATATCCCCGGCATCGGAGGTGACGGCGGTACCGGCGATCCGGCCGAGTATCTCTGCCCCGCGTGTCCGGGCGAAGTCCTCCCGCTCGAGAACGATGATCCCAGCTCCTTCGGCGATGACGAAACCATTGCGGCTACGGTCGAAAGGGCGGGACGCCGTCGCTGGGTCATCATTGCTCGTGGAGAGGGCACGGAGTTGAGCGAAACCGCTGATCGCCAGCTCGTTGACACACGCATCGACCCCGCCGGCAACGACAACATCGACCGCGCCCGAGGTGATCATCTCAACCCCCTGGGCGATCGCTTCGGCCCCGGAAGCGCAGGCACTGACTGGGGTGCGGGCACCTCCCTGAGCGCCGATATCGATGGAGACCCACGCCGAGGGACCGTTGACCATCATCTGCGTCAGCGTGTGCGGAGACACCCGGCGTGGGCCGCCGGCATCCAGGGTACGAACCTGAGCGAGGACAGTGCCCAGGCCCCCGTAACCGGATCCGATGACCACCGCGAGCCGGTCAGGATCAACGTCTGGTCGCCCGGCCTGCTGCCAGGCCTCACGTGAGGCCACCAGGGTCAGATGGCCACAACGATCCATCCGCCGGTACTCCCTGGTCGAGAGTGCATCGGCAGGATCCGCAGTCACACGCCCGGCTATCCGCACCGGTAGGTCCCGGGCCCACGGCTCATCCAGACTCGTGATGCCTGACTGGCCTTCTACAAGGCTGTCCCACGTCTGGGTGACCGTACCTCCAACAGGAGTCATGGCGCCCATTCCGGTGACCACCACCCCGATACCACTAACAACCACAGCGAATCCGTTCCTCGATCGTTCAACAGACACACTTACTCTGTCAGCAACACCGGTAGCCACCAAGAGAACTTTCCCAGTACCGAGCCGAAGCTCAAACCCAATCCGCCGGTACTCGGACACCTTGCAACTGAACGAAGAACCAGCATGCTGAGAGCTGGCCCCTCATGTGCAGCTCATCTGCTGACTACGGACTTACCTCCATGTCGGTCTCAGGTGTGCCCGGCATGCCGTTGAGTGAGCCAGTGCTTTGCTTCCTCGACAGTATCGAAGTGGCGGGTTGGGTAGGGCGGGTGTGCCCGCTGCTTGTAGTAGGTGATCAGTGCTCTACCGCGGGAATCCGCGCCCACGACCGCTAGGGCGGCGATGTTCAGCCCGTCGGCGAGAATGTTCATTGCATTGTCCGTCGCCGACATCACCTGATGGAGTTCCAGAAGCATTGGTGGACATGATGTGGGATTCATGAATTCGGCCCGAACCACGATGTTCTCCGCAATGGCATCTGTGATGTGGAGGGCTTGTGTCCATGTCACCCACAGCAGGTCGTCATGCATCTCCGAAGTGAACGCTTTCTGCACACCGTAGCTTTCACCGAAGATGCTGGGCTGCTCCGAAGTGTCATCGAGTAACCATGCGACGGCCTCCTCGTCGTCGGCGAAGTGCCGGGTGGGGGTCACCGACCGGTGGGCGAAACCTGTGAGGACGGTTCCGATGTCGTCGGCGCCCACGAGGCCGATTCGCGAGGAGCAAATGTCCCTGATCAGCAGTTGCCGGGCTCCCGACGTGATGTGATCGATGAGCCCGATGCGCACCAGCAGGGGACGCGGACCTGCAGGGGACAGGGCCGTGACCGCTGTGGTCGCAGACGCCACGTCGGAGGATTCCACGGTGATTCCGGTATTCCACTCGAGGCACACGTAGTCACCGGCGTCCTCGAGCTGATAACGAACTCGAGTCTGTTGCTTCATCATCAGTTCCCTGACCTCAATGCGTACAACTTACCCGCCGCTTGCCCGCCGCATCGGCACAACAGTCCTCATGGCCACCAGACCCTCGTCCATGGCCACCAGACCCTCGTCCATGGCCACCAGACCCTCGTCCTCAGGCATACATCATGCCGTGCGACCAGGCAACGGTATG
>JASLBS010000148.1 GCA_030146405.1 Arthrobacter sp. | reverse complement strand
AGGTGTGGACGCGTCATTCGGAGGGGGACTTCCTAGGGGATTGGGCACAGGCTGCGATCATCAACCGAGCCCTGGAAGCGCACACCCGGAGCCTGCAGGAGGACCGCGGGTACAGTCCTGATGGCATCTGGTGGCTCATCGACGATACGACTCGGGGTGTAACGGTCACCCGCTAGCTGCCGGTCTACGCGTTGCCGAACGAAGTCGCGCTGTCCCAACCCCAGGCCGTGGAAGGCGCCCAGCCTCGCGCCGTGACCCGGCGTCCAGGCCGGGCGTGGAGCAGCCTGCCCTGTTCCTCCCGAGCGGGAGAACTAGGGGGCCGCGTTGAGTTCGTACACCTGGTGCTTCTCGTCCGCCGTCAGGTCCGAGGTGGCCAGGATGTCCTGCAGCACGACCGATTTGCCGCTGACGTACCGAACGATGTCGATGCCCGGTTGGCGTGCGAGCTCCCGCTTCACCGCGGCGTAGCGGTCCCGTAGCTGCGTGTCGCTGCGAAGCGCGTGCCGCACGGCCAGGTGGTTCCGCAGGTGGAGGGTGCCCTCGACGCAGACGTAGACGTTCCGGACGGGGTCCCGATCCGGTGCCTCGAACGCCTCGCGGTCCGTGAGGCCCAGATCACCGAGATGGCGGTAGCCGGCACCCTGCAGCGCGCGAACCGCTTCGGGCAACGCCGGGCGGCTCACGATCACGTCGACATCGAGGATCGGTTTGGCAGCCAGCCCGGGCACGGAGGTGGATCCCACGTGCTCGATCGCGATCACCGTGACCCCGCGAAGATTCTCGAAGAGTGCTTCGGAGACCCGTTGGAAGTCCGCCGGCCAGGCGTCCGAGTACTCCACCACGTCGATTCCCATGACCCTCGTCCTTCCTGCTGCCGACGCCGATCCGTCGGTCCGGTCCCGAGACTACGCTCTCCCGCGGCAATGCCTACGATGGAGCGATGACACCTCCCTGGAGCGGCGCGGCAGAGCTGGCGCTGGTGCTCGATGCTCCGTCCGGAGATGCCTCTGCGGAGCTGGACCGCGGTATCTCCCTCCTCCGCGATGTCGCCGACGGACAGCGCGGCGCCACGCTCCGCCTCTATCGACCGAGCCCTACTGTCGCCTTCGGTCAACGGGATGCGCGATTGCCCGGCTTCGGCGCCGCCGGTGAGGCGTCCCTCGCCCGAGGCTTCGCGCCCCTCGTCCGCAGGGCCGGCGGACGGGCCGCCGCCTATCATCCGGGGTGCCTGGTGGTGGATCACATCGAACCGGCCGGCGACGCCGTCGCAGGTACTCGTGCTCGCTTCGCAGCATTCGGTGCGTTCTTCGCAGAGCTGCTGACGGGCGTGGGCCTCGACGCCGGTGTCGGTGAGGTGCCGGGCGAATACTGTCCGGGCGAGTTCAGCGTGCATGCCCGCCGTGGCGGCCGGCCCGCGGTGAAGCTCGTCGGGACCGCTCAGCGTGTGGTGTCGGGTGCCTGGCTGTTCTCGTCGGTGGTGGTGATCGAGGACTCCCAGCCCCTTCGCGCCGTCCTGACGGAGGTCTACGCCGCACTCGGTCTCGCCTGGGAACCGGCGACGGCGGGAGCCGCGCAGGACCTCGTGCCGGCACTCACGGTGGACGACGTCGAACGTGCCCTCCTCGCCGCGTACGCGGGCGAAGTGAAGCTGACCGTGGACGAGTCACCCCGCCGCCCCTGAGGGGAGACGGGGTGCTCGGGGGCAGCGCGGACCCGGCTCAGTGCCCGCGCTGGATCCACTCGTCGAGATGCGGGGCTTCCGCGCCGATCGTGGTGCTGTCCCCATGGCCGGTACGTGCGATCGTCTCCGGTGGCAGGGTGAGGAGGCGGGTTCGGATCGACTCGATGATGGTGGGGAAGTCGCTGTAGGAGCGGCCGGTGGCACCCGGTCCGCCCTGGAACAGGGTGTCACCCGTGAACACCGTCCCTGCTTCCTCGAGGAGGTAGCAGACGGAACCAGGGGAATGCCCCGGCGTGTGCAGCGCCTTGAGGGTCGCGCCGGCAACCTCGATGGTGTCGCCGTCCGCGAGCGACTGATCGGGGCTGAGGTCGGGGAACACCATATTCCACAGTTCACGGTCCGCGTCGTGCAGATGGATCGGCGCATGGACGGCGTCGAACAGTTCGCCCACGGCACGGATGTGGTCGTCGTGTGCGTGGGTGAGCAGGATCGCACGGACCGTCCGGCCGTTCACCTGCTCCACGATCGCCGCGGCGTCGTGGGGAGCGTCGATGATCACGCATTCCTCGTCGTCACCCACGATCCAGACGTTGTTGTCCACGTCCCAGGTGCCGCCGTCGAGCGAGAACGTACCCGAGGTGACGAGGTGTTCCACCCGCGCCGCCATCAGAGTTCCACCACCGATCGGAGGACCACGCCGTCGTGCATCCGTTCGAATGCCTCCTCCACCTGGTCGAGTGCGATCCGCTCGGTGACGAAGGCATCGAGGTCGAGGTTGCCCTGGAGGTAGTGGTTCACGAGCATGGGGAAGTCACGGCTGGGCAGGCAGTCGCCGTACCAGGAGGACTTCAGCGCACCACCGCGGCCGAAGACGTCGGGGAGCGGCAGCTCGATGGTCATGCCGGGTGTTGGAACTCCCACCAGCACCACCGTTCCGGCGAGATCGCGAGCGTAGAACGCCTGCAGGTACGTCTCCGGCCGCCCGACGGCATCGATCACCACGTCCGCGCCGTGACCGCCGGTCAGGCCCTGGATCGATTCGACCGGGTCCTCGTTCTTCGAGTTGATCAGGTGCGTGGCGCCGAGGCCCTTGGCGAGCTCGAGCTTCCGGTCGTCGATGTCGACGGCGATGATCGTGGTGGCCCCGGCGAGCCTGGCGCCTGCCACGGCCGCGATTCCCACGCCGCCGCAGCCGATCACGGCCACCGAGTCACCGAAGGAGACGTTGCCCGTGTTGATGGCTGCACCGATCCCTGCCATGACGCCACAGCCGAGCAGTCCCACGGCAGCGGCGTCCGCTGCCGCGTCCACCTTGGTGCACTGCCCAGCGGCAACCAGCGTCTTCTCGGCGAAAGCTCCGATCCCGAGCGCCGGGGTGAGCTCGGTGCCGTCCTCCAGCGTCATCTTCTGGGTGGCGTTGTGGGTGTTGAAGCAGTACTGGGCCTCACCCTTGCGGCAGGCCCGGCACTCGCCGCACACGGCCCGCCAATTGAGGATCACGCGGTCGCCGGGCACCACTTCGGTGACACCGGCGCCCACAGCGCTGACCACGCCGGTGGCCTCGTGTCCGAGGAGGAACGGGAATTCGTCGTTGATGGCGCCCTGCTTGTAGTGCAGGTCCGTGTGGCAGACACCACACGTCAGCACATCCACCAGTGCTTCCCCGGGTCCGGGATCCGGAACGAGGATGGTCTCGATGGTCGCGGGGGCGTCCTTGGCCCTCACCACGACACCCTGAACTGCGTGCACCATGTTTGCTGTCCTTCCGCTGGGAGCGGTGGGACCGGGGAACGGTCCACCGCTTCCAGCATATGGGGAGGGCGCCGGTGCGCGGAGGGACCGGGGTCAGGCAGCGACGCGGCTCTTGACCTCGGCGGCCGAGGGATTGGTGGCCGAGGTGCCGTCGGGGAAGATCACCGTGGGTACGGTCTGGTTCCCGCCATTGAGCGAGGCGACGAGTTCCGCGGTGCCCTCGACCTCCTCGATGTTGATCTCGGTGTAGCCGATGCCCTGCGCGTCGAGCTGCGACTTCAGGCGCCGGCAGTAGCCGCACCACGAGGTGGAGAACATGGTGATGGATCCGGCGTCGGGCGTGTAGTCCACGGTGCTCCTCAGGTGGGCGTGCGAAGCTTCGCACGCGGCTGTCGATGGACGGGCGGCTCGTCCACCCGCACTCTGTCCAACGCAGAACGCTTCCCCACCATTCCTGCTGATGACGGACGGCTTCGGGGCCACGATCGGCGTCGAAGCGGCGGTCGGGCCGGCGTCACCGAGGAGAGTGCGCGCCGTACCGGCGGGGCTGTTGGTGGGCCCATCAGCCACCCGATACGATCAGGAAGGCGGTTCCGGCCCTTCCGGGGCGTCCGTCCTACCCGTACCGGGTACCGAACCCCAGCACCGAGGAGACCGCCCGTGTCAGCGCCAGAGCCCATGAAACTCATCGTCGACGGCGAGGAGAAGCAGGCGACCGCGGGTACCACCGGCGCCGAGCTGTTCTACGAGCGACGCGACGTCGTCGTCATGCGCGTGGACGGTGAACTCAGGGACCTCGACCAGGAGTTGGCGGACGGGGTGTCCGTGGAGGCCGTGACCATGGAGGATCCGGCCGGTCTCGAGGTACTCCGTCACTCCGCCGCCCACGTCATGGCGCAGGCCGTGCAGCAGCTTCGGCCCGGGGCGAAACTCGGGATCGGCCCCTACATCACCGATGGCTTCTACTTCGACTTCGACGTGGAGGAACCCTTCACCCCTGAGGAGCTGAAGCAGCTCGAGAAGATGATGCTGAAGATCGTCAACGCGAACCAGCGCTTCGTCCGCCGGGTCGTGTCCGAGGACGAGGCCCGCGACGCCATGAAGGACGAGCCCTACAAACTGGAGCTGATCGGCCTCAAGGGCGGGACCGCGCAGGGGGACGAGGCCTCCGTGGAGGTGGGCGCCGGTGAACTGACGGTGTACGAGAACGTAGACCGGAAGTCCGGCGACGTCGTGTGGAGCGATCTGTGCCGCGGCCCGCACCTGCCCAACACCAAGCTGATCTCGAATGCGTACGCGCTCACCCGGTCGGCCGCTGCCTACTGGCGCGGTAACGAGAAGAACAAGCAGCTGCAGCGCATCTACGGCACGGCATGGCCCACGAAGGACGCACTGAAGGCCTACCAGGAACGCATCGCAGAAGCGGAGCGGCGTGACCACCGGCGCCTGGGGACCGAACTGGACCTCTACTCCTTCCCCGACGAGCTGGGCTCCGGTCTGCCGGTGTTCCATCCCAAGGGCGGGATCATCCGCAAGGAGATGGAGGACTACTCCCGTCAGCGCCACACCGATGCCGGCTACGAGTTCGTCTATACCCCGCACATCACGAAGGGCCACCTGTACGAGGTCTCCGGTCACCTGGACTGGTACCGGGACGGCATGTTCCCGGCCATGCACGTGGACGAGGAGCTGAACGAGGACGGCACGGTGCGCAAGCCCGGGCAGGACTACTACCTCAAGCCGATGAACTGCCCCATGCACAACCTGATCTTCCGCTCACGCGGGCGGTCCTACCGCGAGTTGCCGCTGCGCCTCTTCGAGTTCGGGTCCGTGTACCGGTACGAGAAGTCAGGCGTCGTGCACGGGCTGACCCGTGTACGCGGGATGACACAGGACGACGCCCACATCTACTGCACGCGTGAGCAGATGAAGGACGAGCTCACCGAGACCCTCAACTTCGTGCTCGGACTGCTGAAGGACTACGGGCTGGAGGATTTCTACCTGGAGCTCTCCACGCGGAACCCGGAGAAGTCGGTGGGCTCGGACGAGATCTGGGACGAGGCGACCCGCACCCTCGCCGAGGTCGCCCAAGCCTCAGGACTGGAACTCGTGCCGGATCCCGGGGGAGCGGCCTTCTACGGCCCGAAGATCTCCGTCCAGGCACGCGATGCGATCGGCCGTACCTGGCAGATGTCCACCATCCAGCTGGACTTCAATCTGCCGGACCGCTTCGAGCTCGAGTACCAGGCAGCCGACGGGTCACGTCAGCGCCCGGTCATGATCCATCGTGCGCTGTTCGGCTCAATCGAGCGGTTCATGGGCGTGCTGACCGAGCACTACGCCGGCGCGTTCCCGGCCTGGCTGGCACCCGTCCAGGTGCTCGCGATTCCCGTCGCCGAGGCTTTCAACGAGTACCTCTTCGACGTCGTCGACAAGCTGAAGGCGGAGGGTATCCGCGCTCAGGTCGATTCCGGCTCCGACCGTTTCCCCAAGAAGATCCGAACGGCGAGCAAGGAGAAGGTGCCCTTCGTGCTGATCGCAGGGGGCGAGGACGAGGAAGCAGGCGCCGTCTCGTTCCGGTTCCGTGACGGAAGCCAGGACAACCAGGTACCCGTGGACGAGGCTGTCCGCCGGATCGTGGAGGCGGTCCGTAGCAGGGAGGCCACGGTCTGATGGGAGCCGGAGGGAACGGTACAGGCAGTTCACCACCAGGAGAGGGCTCGGGCGGTTATCCGGGTGACGCCGCGGTGACGGACGGCTTCGAACTGGCGGGCGTTCCCGATGCCTTCCAGCGGCTGTGGACCCCGCACCGTCTCGCCTACATCAAGGGCGGACAGGACCAGGTCACCTCCGAGCAGACGTGCCCGTTCTGCCGGGCTCCGGGGTTGAGCGACGAGGAAGCCTTGATCGTGCACCGCGGAACGCACGCCTTCGTGCTGCTGAACCTGTTCCCCTACAACGCCGGCCACCTGCTGGTGTGCCCCTACCGTCACGTTCCGGATTACACGGACGTGGACGAGGCGGAGACCGCGGAGATCGCCGCACTCGCCCAGACTGCCATGCGGGTACTCCGGAAAGTCTCCAACCCGTCCGGTTTCAATCTGGGCATGAATCAGGGCGTCACGGGTGGCGCCGGTATCGCGGCCCATCTCCACCAGCACGTCGTGCCGAGATGGGGTGGTGACGGCAACTTCCTGCCCATCATCGCGCAGACCAAGGCGATCACGCAGACCCTCGGCGAGGTTCGTGCGCAGGTGGCCGAGGCGTGGCCCGTCCACGGCGTCCCTGCCGGATCAGCGGACGCCTGATGCTCAACAGGTATGCCCGGGGATTCGTCACCCGCCTCTTCACACCTCTGGCACGCCTGCTGCTTCGATGGGGGGTGACGCCGGACGCCGTGACGATCGCCGGGACCGTGGGTGTTGCCGCCGGCGCGCTCGTCCTCTATCCGCTCGGCCACCTGTTCTGGGGGACGCTCTTCATCACGCTGTTCGTCTTCTCCGACGTGGTCGACGGGATCATGGCACGGATGAAGGGCCACGAAGGCTCCTGGGGAAACTTCCTGGACTCGACGCTCGACCGTATCGCGGACGGTGCGGTGTTCGCCGGCGTCGCCATCTGGTTCTTCACCGGAGGCCACAACACGGCGATCGCCGTCGCAGCCCTCGCCTGCCTGGTGCTCGGGATGCTCGTCTCCTACGCCCGGGCCAAGGCGGAATCGCTCGGCTTCACCGCCAACGTGGGAATCGCCGAACGCGCCGAACGCCTCGTGTCCGTACTGGTGGTCACGGGTCTCACCGGTCTCGGGTTGCCCGAGGGCTTCCTCCTCGCGGTGCTACTGATCCTGGCTGCGGCGAGTGCGGTCACGGTGTACCAGCGCCTCCGGACCGTACGCCGGCAGTCACTCGATCCCCGGCAGGCGCCCTGACTCCGGGAGCGGAACGCCACCGCAGGCGTCGGGCCCTCGATACGGGGCCGATGGCACACGATCGATCATGGATGGGCGGAGGCGGGAAAACCTCAGCAGGCCGAGGCGAGCCTCGGGCGGGTTTCCACGAACCCTGCGGCGTCTGCCCGGGCGGGCGCCAGCGCGGTCCCGAGGGCCGACAGGTACTCCGTGCGGCGCTTCGGGGATACGCGGGAGACCGGGACGTGCGAGGTTCCCAGGGTGTCCGAGTAATGCGTCGAGAGACCGTCCTGCAGGAGTCGGAGTGCCTGCGACTTCTGCTGGGACACCGCCGAGTGCGTGGTGCCGAGCTCGTCCGCGACCTGCGTGACGGACCGGCCCTCGAAGAAGACGCGCTTGATGATGTGACGCATACGGGCGGGAAGGTGCGTCACCGCGGCGCACACGTGGCGGACCTGTTCGTCGGCGAGAATCGATGCCTCGGGAAGTTGGTCGAGCGAGGGGACGAGCTCGAGGACGGTCTCGTCGAGAACCTGGACGGTGCGCGCCGCGTGGTCCTGCGCGGTGTGGACCTCGTGACGGCTGACCCCGAGCGTCATGGCGAGTTCGTCCGTCGTGGGTGTCCGGGCGAGGGAGGCTGTAAGTGCGTCGTGCGCTGCTGCCGTCTCGCCGATCCGCCGTCGTACCGAGCGGGGCGCCCAGTCGTTCGAGCGGAGCTCGTCCGCGAACGCGCCGATGATCCGGCGCCGTGCATAGGCGCCGAACGGTACGCCGAGCGTGGGATCGAACGAGTCCGCGGAAGTGATCAGGGCTATCGCCCCGACGGACGCCAGATCCTCCCGTGAGAGATGGGTGGCGCGCGCACACAGGGCAGAGACCAGATAGCCCACCAGCGGCAGGTTGTCGACGATCAATTCTTCGCGTTCGCGAGGTGTCATGAGCCCTCCCCGGCTGCTTGATGCAATGCGGCGCAGCTGGTGGCAACCCTGTACGGGAAGCTGCTGGAGCGGCCTGTGTCTCGATGAAGTTATCAGCGCGTTGTCGGCACGGGGGCGCGGCTGGGCCAATCCTGCCCCAACGCTGAGCTTGACGCCCTAACGTGAGGAAACGCGCCGTCTTTCGAAGGGGTCATCGTCCTCGGTGAGGCTCATGCTGTGTTCCACCGGCTCCGCGCAGAGGATATCGTGCATCAACGCCAACCACTCGAGCGCCGTCCTCGGGTCCGTGAAGTACTCGGACGGGTAGGTGGCCTGTTCATAGGGCACGGAGAGCATGCGGTCCATCGGCCGGGAACCGATGAGTGCGCAGGCGAGGATGTTGCGTGCCGAGGTGAACACGCGTCGCGCACCCGAGGAGATACGGGACACATGCCGCAGGTCGAAGAAGAGGACGTACTGGCGCTGACCGGTGAGGACGAAACTGCGCTGCAGGATCTCCAGGGCGTCGGCCTCGGTGATGAGGGCGTCCCGCTCGAGGTGCAGCAGCACGGCGCAGCGGTCCAGCCGCTTCACCTGGAACTTTGCGGTGGTCTCTATGTCAGTCATGAATTCTTCCGGCAGGTCCGACGCGGTGATCCCGGTGCCGACTCCTGCCAAACGGTTGAGACCAGACGGGCTGCCCGGATTCCCATCATAGGCACGCGACACCCGCTCACCGGGTGCTTCGCTGGAGAGTTGACGGCGATGGAAGGATCGGGATCCTCGGGGGAATCGTCAGTCCTGTGCTGCGGACTGCACCCCCGGGTGCTGGGCGAAGACGATCATCTCAGGACTGGTGGCAGGTTCGAACGTTGATCCGTCCCTGTCTCCATGCCACTCCAGGGAGCCGTACCCCGCCTCGTGCAGCAGTTCACCGAGTCGACCGGCGGAGATGAACCTCAACGTGCTGGTGTCGGTCAGCTCGGTCCCGTCGCGCTCGAACCGGGTCCATCCCTCGAAGGTCACGAGCTCGCCCCGCACCTCGATCAGCTGCCACGCCGTCCGGAGGGCACCGGCGCTCGACGTCACGTGGCTGGGCCCGTCCGGGCTCTGCCAGTCCAACCAGGCCTTCCGCTCGGGATTACGGGTCTCGAAAAGGAAGCGCCCACCCGGAACGAGCCCTCGGCGTACTTCGGTGAAGGTCTCCAGGACGGCCTCGTCCGTCAGGAGGCATTGGAAGGCGTGCCCGGTCATCACGGCGGCATCCAGCGGCTCCTCGGGAAGATCACGCGCCGTGCCCTGCACCCAGTCCACCCGTTCCGCGCCCCGTTTGGCGCGCGCGACATCGAGCATGCGGGATGCAGGATCCACGCCGGTCACGGTATGGCCCTCATGCGCGAGCCGGATGGCGAAGGATCCGGTACCGCAGCCCACGTCGGCTATGCGGAACGACGTGCCGGAAAGCGCCGCGGCATAGAAATCCGTGTCCCAGGTTCCCGCGTTGAACTCGTCGTAGAGTGCAACGAGGCGCTCGTCGTCGTAACCGTCCACCGTCATGTGCCCGCTCCTGTCGCCGTCCATCGTTTCCATCACCGCGGACAGGAGGCGTACCAGCCATCCGGTCCTGCAGTTTCGTTCGAGAATGCCCGGAGTGCAGAACCAGGGTCCCCGATATTTTCATATGCTCATCCTGCTGGGGGACATCACCGCGAATGAGTTTCGAGACTTCGCGCCGGGGTTTGCGAAGAATGTCAATTCTCGGCGTCCTGGGTGCGAGTAGTGGAATCACCCCTCCGACCTGTTCCGCTGTGGGGCAGTATATGAGAGATGGTCACGAAAACGTCCGATGAGGCGAGCTCCCAGGTCCTGTCGAAGAAGGACTATGAGAAGGAACTGCTGCGGTTGCAGGAGGAACTGGTCGCCTTGCAGGAGTGGGTGCGTACTACCGGGACACGGTTGGTCGTCATTTTCGAAGGACGCGACACCGCCGGTAAGGGTGGAACGATCCAGCGCATCAGCGCCGCACTGAACCCCCGCTCCTGCCGCGTCGTTGCACTCCCGGCGCCGACCGAGCGCGAACGATCGCAGTGGTACTTCCAGCGCTACATCGCCCATTTGCCGGCGGCCGGGGAGATGGTGTTGTTCGACCGGTCCTGGTACAACCGGGCCGGGGTGGAGCGGGTCATGGGGTTCTGCACCGACAAGCAGTATGCAGATTTCGTCGACACGGTACCCATGCTCGAGGAGGCGTTGATCTCCGATGGAATCGTTCTCGTGAAGTACTGGTTGAGTCTTTCGGACTCCGAGCAGCGTCGTCGATTCCAGGCCCGCATCGACAACCCGGCCAAGCGTTGGAAGCTGAGCCCGATGGACCTCGAGGCGCAGGCTCGATGGGTCGACTACGCCGAGGCGAAGGACACGATGTTCGAGTTCAGCGACACCGAGCTCAGTCCGTGGTGGGTGGTGGACGCCGACAACAAGAAAGAGGCCCGGCTCAACCTGATGGCCCATCTGCTGTCATTGTTGCCTTACGAGCAGCCGAAGTTGCCGGATATCGAGTTGCCCGAGCGCCAGAACCGGGCCTACGAGCGGCCGCCGTTGGACCACCAGCGGTTCGTACCTCAGCGCTATCACATCGCTACGACGGACAAAGCATCGAAGGGTAAGGGGAAGTAACCGGTCGATCATGGGTCCGACCGAGGGAATCGATCACCGACTGCGGGAACGAGGGCCTCACCTCATTCTGGTCGACCTGGAATCGGATCAGAGGTGGAGCGATTGGCAGACCCAGGCGTTGCAGCGGGGTTCTCCTGACCCGAGAAGAGCTTCCGCCGTGGATTCACGGTCTTCTCGACCTCGGCGAACACTGCCATGTCCCGCACGTTCTTCTGAACGGTGATGGCCCCGAAGAGAGACAGCAGCATGGCCAAACCGTAGAAGCCCTTCTCGGACAGAATCATATCGGCATTCCACAGGCCGATCACCAGGAGCGAAAGTGACGCGACAACAGAGAACCATGCCACGCCGTAGTAGATATTCGTGACCGGGATATCCTCGGCTCGATCTCGAATCGTCTTCTGGATCGAGATCACCGCGAACAGTCCGAAAAGCAGGATCGTGAAGTAGTACCCTTTTTCATTGAGTTCCATGCTCGGCGCGTTCCAAAGACCGATGAGATAGGACGACACCCCGATGAGCAATGCGACCCAGCTGGCGCCGACGAATGCTCCGGTGGGCTTCTGCGGGACAAGTTTCGATTCGGCCATGATGTTCCCCTTTGATTGGCTCGAGCAGATGAAATAGGTCTACCGGTGACGTAGTGTGGTCGAACAGATCGATGAACACCATGTCCGATCCGTTCGACCACACTAGGCGAACGACCGCGCCCGCGACCGCCTCGACGCGGTACTGCACGACGTCACTATCTTGAGCGCGCCATCCAGCACTCCCGTCCACAGCACTGCTCCGCACCTCTTCGCAGCCCTCCTCGGAGGGCGCGGGACACCTATCCATCGGGTCATGTCGGGGGAGCGCTCTTCACCGGACTCGTTCTTGAGCCCGGCACCTGGTGGTCCTTGTCTCCGCGCTCACTGCGTCCATGCCGGGTACGCGTGCGCGGCCGCATATCGAAACCTTTTGGTTTTTTCCCTACGTGATGACAACACGGGCTTCGGTTGACTACTCATAACGGCGCCGCGATCGCGCGCCTGTCAATCGGAAGTGTTGTTCTCATGCATTTCTCCACACCCCATCGTTCGCGGTCCCGCGTCGGTCTCCTCGCGTCGATCGGTCTCATGCTGGCGCTGTCAGCGTGCTCGGTGCCGGGTACCGGCTCACCGGGTTCGACGGAATCGTCACCCATAGCAGGTGCTTCAGCCGGCACTGGTGCCGGCGGCGGCCTGAGCGACAGCGATCTGTCGGTAGCGCGCGACGAATACGACCTGAAGCTGGCCAAGTGCATGAGAGGCCAGGGACTCGTTGTGAAGGATCCTGCTCCCGGCATGGGCCTTCAGGAGAGCGGCCCCGAGTTCAATGACGCGGCGCTGGCCTGCCGGGGTGAGATCGGTGATCCCCCCGTGAGCAGCTCACCACCCAGTGCGCAGGAGTCATTGGAGATGTGGCTCAAGGAGGTCACCTGCTTTCGCGAGAAGGGCTATGACGTCGAGGAGCCGGCCCTCGACCAGGCGTACACGATCCCGGACGACGCGAGCCCGGACGACGTCGACGCATGTTTGGCCCTGTAGATCGGCTGTCACTCCTGCCAGGGCAAGCTTTCCGGATGCACGACCGGCCAGGACTGCGTCCGTCGTGCACCGTCACCTGATCACTCTCTACCGAAGAAGAATCCTTGATGCCTGACTCCCCAGCTCGTGTTGTTGCACCCTCAGAGACACCCCCGCCCCACCTCCTAGGAGCAGGCGGGTCTCGCCATCGTCGACGAGGTCCGCTCGTAGGAGCCGTTCTGGTTCTTCTCATCGCTGCTCTGGTGGCCGGCTACCTGTTCCTGCCGCATCCTGCGGCGATGCAACCTGCTGCCGAACCCGGCCCTGTGGCCAGATCAACGACCCCGGTGACGGTCGGCAGCATGATCGCCGAGACCAACGTTCCCGGGAGCGTGCAATATGC
>JASLBS010000145.1 GCA_030146405.1 Arthrobacter sp. | reverse complement strand
AGCACGTCCACATTGGTGCGCATCTTCTTCAGCGCCTCCTTGTGCTCCACGCCGAAGCGCTGCTCCTCGTCCACGATCACGAGCCCGAGGTCCTTGAAGGAGATCTCCTTGGACAGCAGGCGGTGCGTGCCGATCACGACGTCGACGGCGCCCGAGGTGAGGCCCTCGGCCGTCTCGCGGGACTCCTTGGCGGACTGGAACCTGGACATGGCCCGCACACGCACCGGGAAGCCGGAGAAGCGCTCGGAGAAGGTCTCGAAGTGCTGCTGCACCAGGAGCGTGGTGGGCACCAGGATGGCCACCTGCTTGCCGTCCTGCACGGCCTTGAACGCCGCACGGACCGCGATCTCGGTCTTGCCGTAGCCGACGTCGCCGGAGACGAGGCGGTCCATGGGCACCTCGCGCTCCATGTCCGCCTTCACCTCGTTGATGGTGGTCAGCTGGTCCGGGGTCTCGATGTACGGGAAGGCTTCCTCGAGCTCACGCTGCCACGGGGTGTCGGGCGCGAAGGCGTGCCCCCGCGAGGCCATGCGCGCGGAGTACAGCCGGATGAGTTCACCGGCTATCTCCTTGACCGCCTTGCGGGCCTGGCTCTTGGTCTTGCTCCAGTCCGAGCCGCCCATCTTGCTCAGCGCCGGGGCGTCGCCGCCGACGTAACGCGTCACCTGGTCCAGCTGGTCCGTGGGGACGAACAGGCGGTCCCCAGGGGCTCCGCGCTTGGAGGAGGCGTACTCGAGCACGAGGTACTCGCGCGTGGTGCGGGTGGGCCCGGCGCCCGTGGAGCGCTGCATCAGCTCGACGAAGCGCGCCACACCGTGCTGCTCGTGCACCACGAAGTCGCCCTCCTTGAGCTGCAGGGGGTCCACGGCGTTGCGGCGGCGCGAGGGCATCTTCCGCATGTCGCGCGTGCCCGAGGCTGTGGTGCGGCCCAGGAGGTCGGCCTCGGTGAGCAGTGCCAGCTTCAGCCCGTCCACCACGAAGCCGCGGCCGGCGGATCCCGTGGTGATCCCGATGATGCCCGGTCTCGGCGGGGTGTCGAGGGACTCCACCCGGCTGGACGGGATGTCGTTGTCGGAGAAGAGCTCGGCGAGGCGCTCCGCGGGCCCGGGGCCCTCGGTGACCACCACGATCCGCCACTGGTCGCGTACCCGCCCGCCGATGAAGTCCATCATCTCGGCGACATCGCCCTGGTAGCCGCGCGGTTCGCGGGCGTGCAGCGAGAAGCTGTCCACGTCGGTCAGTTCCTCGTCGGAGCCGAAGGACGTGATGCCCCACCACGCCACGGAGTGGGCGAGCGCCGTGGCACGCGTGTCCGTGAGCGAGCGGAAGCTGGCCTCCTGGAGGTCCGTGCCCAGTGCTCCCCCGAGGTCCAGCGGCGCCGCCCCTCCCTCGGACGCCGTGGACCAGGCGGCCGCGAGGAACTCCTCGTTGGTGGCCGCAAGATCGTGGGCGCGCGTGCGCACCTTCTCGGGTTCGATGACGACGGCGATGGAGCCGGCCGGCAGCTCCCCGGCGAACGGGACCATGGCATCCACGAGCACCGGCGCGAGGGACTCCATGCCCTCCACGGCAATGCCCCCGGCGATCTTCTCGAGCATGGCTGCAGCGGCCGGCAACTCGGACTGCAGCTTCGCTGCCCGGGACATCACGGACGGCGTGATGAGGATCTCGCGGCAGGGCGGTGCGTACAGGGCGGCCGGTGGCTCGTCGGTGGTCAGCGAGCGCTGGTCGGCGACGGCGAACCAGCGCATCTGGTCCACCTCGTCGCCGAAGAAGTCCACGCGGATGGGGTGGTCCTCCGTGGGCGGGAAGACGTCGATGATGCCGCCGCGCACGGCGAACTCGCCGCGGTGCGTCACCATGTCCACGCGTGCGTAGGCGGCGTCCGAGAGGGCCTTCACGACGTCGGAGAAGGCCACCTCGTCGCCGACCTTCAGGGACACGGGCTCGAGCTCCCCGAGTCCGGCGACCAGCGGCTGCACCACGGCGCGGATGGGCGCGGTGATGACCCTGATCGGCGAGCCCTCCGGGTGGGCGAGCCGGCGGAGCACGGACAGACGGCGTCCCACGGTGTCCGAGCGCGGGGACAGTCGCTCGTGCGGGAGGGTCTCCCAGCTCGGGAACTCCTCGATGTCGCCCTGCGGGAGGTAGCTGCGCAGCGCCGCCGCGAGGTCCTCCGCCTCCCGCCCGGTGGCGGTGATCGCGAGCACCACGGGAACGGCGTCGGCGGTACCCGAGCCCGCGCCCGGGTCAGTGCTCGAGTCGGCGTTCGGCAGGGAGGTGGGAAGCGCGTCCACCATCTCCGCGATCAGCGCCGCCCGCATACCGGCGGGCGCACCGATCTGCAGGTCCGCGCTCCGCTGGTCCACCGGCCGCGAGGCGTTGGTGCGCACGCGTGCGTAGGAGGCATCCTCGGCCAGTGCCGCGCGCAATCCGTTCAGGCTCATGTTGTTCGGGGCTCCTCAGGCGTGGGTTCCTCGGCGTCCTTCCCGGGGCACGAGGACGCGGGAAAAGCGCGGAGACAGCACAAAAGCCCGGAAAGACGAATCATTCCCGGGGTGTCTCCACATTAGCAACCGGTGCTGACGCTTTTCCTGCACCGATCGATCCGGTCCGCTCCTAGCGCAGGCGGAGGCCTTAGTATTACCGAGGACCCCTGCCCCTACCGCCCACGAGGGCGCCTTCGGAGGAATCATGGCACTGAACGCAAGCACCACGCTCCCCTATGACACCGCCACCGTGCTCGGCGTCCTCACTGACGAGGGCTTCGTACGGCACATGAGCGAGTACGTGGGCGGCACGCTCGAGTCGCTCACCCTCGACGGGGATCCTGCCGGCGCGTTCGTCCTCACCGCCGTCCGCACCATGCCCACCCAGCGGCTCCCGGAGATGGCGCGGAAGTTCGTGGGCGAGACGCTCTCGGTGACGCAGACGGAGCACTGGGGTGCGCCGCAGGCCGATGGTTCCCGCGAGGCAACCCTGGACATGACCGTGGCGAATGTTCCACTGACGGTCGCCGCGGTGCAGCGCCTGGTGGCGCAGGGCACGGACACCGTGGTGGAGCTCCAGGGCAACGTCACCTCGTCCATTCCCTTCCTGGGCGGGAAGATCGCGAGCACCGCCGAGCCGATGATCGGCAAGGCGCTGAACGTCCAGGCCGCAGAGGCCCGGAAGTGGCTCGAGAGCCGCTGACCCGCCCGTACTCCCCGCACCCCGCAGCGCCCGAAAGGACCTCCCGTGCAACTCGCAACACCCCTTGCCCTCATCCTGATCCTCTCCGGGGTGTGGACGCTGATCGTCTGGCCGCCGTTCCTCCGCCGCGTCCTGAAGGATCCACGGGCGCGGGATGAAAAGGGTGCGCCCACCCGTTTCCTCACCGTCCACCTCATGCTGATCACGACGTCGATGATCCTCGGCGCCGCGACGGCGATCATCGGCATCCGGGCTCTCGTGGCCTGACGGGCACCCGTTCCATCTCGAAGGAGCCACCCATGGCACAGGGAGAAGGCCCGAAGAGCAGTGGCTCCCACCCACTGATCTTCGAGCGGTCCAGCTACCCCGAGTACCTGCGGATCACGGCGATCCTCCGCAAGGAGACCGTGGGCGGCATCCTGCTGCTGATCGCCAGTGCCATCGCCATCATCTGGGCCAACTCCCCGCTCACCGACTCGTACTTCGCGATCCGCGACTACGAGGTCGGCTACGAGCCGTGGCACCTGAAGCTCTCCCTGGGCCAGTGGGCGTCCGACGGCCTCCTCGCGGTGTTCTTCTTCCTCACCGGGCTCGAGCTCAAGCGGGAGTTCGTGGCGGGAGACCTGCGGCGGCTCAGCCGGGCGATCGTCCCGGTGGCGGCGGCCTTCGGCGGCGTCCTGATCCCTGCACTCATCTACACGGCGGTGAACCTCGGCTCCCCGGACACGCTGCGCGGCTGGGCGATCCCCACGGCCACGGACATCGCGTTCGCCCTGGCCGTGCTCGCCGTGATCAGCTCGCACCTGCCGGGCGCCCTCCGGATCTTCCTGCTCACCCTCGCCGTGGTGGATGACCTGATCGCCATCGCGATCATCGCGTTCTTCTACTCCACCGACGTGCACCTGGGCTACCTCCTGTGGATGCTGCTGCCGCTCGGGCTGTTCGCGCTCCTCGCCCAGACCAGGGCCCGGTTCTTCGGCACCAGCCCGTGGGCGCCCTGGGTGATCCTGCTGCCGCTCGGTGTGGTCACCTGGGCCCTGATGCACGCCTCCGGGGTCCACGCCACCGTGGCCGGCGTGCTGCTCGGGTTCTGCGTTCCCGTGCTGCGCCACAACCCCGACCGCACCACCGCGCTTCCCGAGCCCGGCCGGCCCGGGCTCTCCGAGGTCTTCGAGCACCGCTTCCGGCCGCTCTCCACCGGCTTCGCGGTTCCGGTGTTCGCCTTCTTCTCCGCCGGCGTTGTGATCGGCGGCGTCCAGGGTTTCGTGGACGCACTGAGTGATCCCGTGCTCATCGGGATCGTGCTCGGCCTGGTGCTCGGCAAGCCGATCGGCATCCTCCTCACCACCTTCCTGGTCACCAGGACCACGAAGGCGGCCCTGGATCCGGGCCTGAGCTGGTGGGACCTGCTGGGTGTGGGCATGCT
>JASLBS010000171.1 GCA_030146405.1 Arthrobacter sp. | reverse complement strand
GACGATGTCGGCTGGGGCAAACCATGCGTGCTGCTCGTCATTCCAGCGTAGGAAGCAACGCAACGGCAGGACCAGGCGTACCTCCTGGGTCTGTCCTGCCTCGAGCTGGACGCGGTGGAAGGCGGCGAGACGGTCGTAGGTCTCCTCCGCTTGCCGGGTGTAGCACTGCACCACGTCGGATCCTGTGCGTTGTCCGGTGTTGGTCACCCGAACCCGCAACGTCACGTCCCCGGGTCGGTCGGGGACCTCCACCGTGGTGAGGTGCCAGTCGAAGTCGGTGTATCCCAGGCCGTGGCCCAGGGCGAAGCGTGGGGTTAGACCGTGGTGCTGGAAGTGGCGGTGTCCGATGGGTTCGCTCGCGTCGTAGTCCAGGGATCCCTCGGCGTCGAGGCTCTGACCCCAGCCGGGGTAGTCCTCGTCGCGGGCGGCGATGCTCACCGGCAGCCGCCCACCGGGTTCACGGTCACCGGCAATGATCATTGCGAGGGCTTCGGAGACGGCTTGTCCCCCGTACCAGGAGCACAGGACGGCAGAAACATCCTCGGCCCAGGGCATGTCCACGGCGCGTGAGGCATTGACGATGACGATGACCCGCCGGTGCACTGCTGCGACCGTGCTGATGAGCTGCAGTTGAGCCACCGGCAGAGCCGAGCTCGGCAGGTCGGCACTCTCACGGGAGGTGTTCTCGTCATCACCGACGACGATCACGACCACGTCGCTCTGCCCGGCCAGGGCCACGGCATCCTCGAGGAGTTGCCCGAAGGGAGCCTCCGGGAGGCGGGCCGTGAGGCCGATCGACTGCACGTGGCTGGGAGCGAGACGGGCTCTGGCCTGGATCGTCACGGTCTGCCCCTCATCGAGGTTCACTGCCGCCGTGATGGGCTCGGCACGGGCGACAACACCCATCACATCCTCCGGTGCCGGTGCCGGTCGTGTAGCCAGGACATGCTCGTCGACCCTTAATTCCAGCTCACCGGTTCCGGAGGCCCCAAATTCGTAGGTGCCGGTTTCTTGCGCGGTGAGACGGGCACTGAGACGTACCTCTCCTGCGTCACGGGTGCTTCCGAGCAGGGGGATGTGGTGGAACCAGACGAAGGATGATCCAGGCCGGTGCTCGGTTTTCGTGGTGCCGTCTGCGGCGGTGTAGTCCACGCGAATGGCACCGCGCCCGTCAGGGTCCTCCAACGGGAGTGCGTTCAGTGGTCGCGGTGCGGTGCGGGGAATCGCCGGGGACCAGCGCACCGTGCTCGTGCCGTCGTAGCGTTCAGTGAGGGTATCCACCAAGCCGGGGATACGTTCGGCAGGGCTGACACGGGCGAAGGTTCCCCCCTGCAAGGTCAGTGTCCGGCCCAGCGGGCCGAGCACCGCGATGGACTGTCCCTGCGACGGAAGAACAGGCAGGGCATGATCATGGTTGGTGAGCAGCACCGTTCCGGTGATTGCAGCCTCCAGCAACACCGCCGAAGTGTCCCCCGACGGTCTCTGCTCATCCGAGGTCGTTGTACTCGTCGATTGCTGCACCCATGCGGCTACCCGACCGACGCGTGAGGCCATGTCCTCCAGCCGGGAGCGTTCCAGGTGACCTTCAACGACGGCGTGTGCTAAAGGATCACCGAAGTGGCGCGGTGGGCCTGGCATCTCCAGATCCACCCCCGCGGCGGCCGAGGCGAGGCCGTCGGTGACGCCGAACCAGTCCGAGACCACCGCACCGGGCCACTCCCACTGCTCACGCACGATGGACAGCAGATCCGGGTGGGCGACACACGGGATTCCATTGAGCCGGTTGTAAGCAGTCATGACCATACGCGCCCCGCCCTTGAGGGCGTACTCGAAGGGCAGCAGATACACCTCACGCAAGGTGCGTTGCGACATCCGGGCATTCATGGTCCGCCGCTGCGTCTCGGTGTCGTTGCCCACCAAATGTTTGGCCGCCGCTGCAACCCCCTGGGACTGGATCCCATTAATCAGCGCCCGTGCCATCTGCCCGGTGAGCACGGGCTCTTCGGAGTACATCTCGAATGCTCGACCCGAGAAAGGATTGCGCGGAAGACCCAGGTTAGGCCCCAGAAGGACATCGACCCCACGTGACCTGGCTTCCCGGCCCAAGTGTTCCCCCACCGCCTGCACACATACCGGATCCCAGGTGGCGGCCAGCATCGTCCCGGAAGGGTGGAGCACCGAGGTGTCCCGCTCGTCCATGGTGGTGCTCACCACACCCAGGGGCCCGTCCACGAGTCGTAACGAGCGGATACCGAGAGCGGCAGAACCGGCGGTACTCCATCCGTTGCGCCCCACGGTCGCCGCGGCGAGATCGGAAGCGGTGCTGAAGGCGGTGGAGGAATCAGTGGTCATAGTAGGTCTAGGCCGCTTCAACCAACGGGATGACCTGCTCGGAAAACAAACGAACCGACTGCTCGGTGAGCTGCCGACGCCGCTCCGTCAACGGACCACTCATGAAACCGCCGAGCACATTCCCGATACCGAGGCGCTTGTACTGGATGAGTTGCTCCGCCACCGTCTCCGGGCTACCCCACAGGCACCAGGTACGCTTCCAGCCCTCGGTGAGTGCGTTGGGCGGATCGCGCAATTCCACACCACTGATCTTCTCGGCCTGCTTGTTGGCCACGTGTTCGCGTTCCACTGCTGCCTGGAGTTCCTCGGTGAGCGCATCGAGCTCCTCCCTCGCCTGCTCGTCGGTCTCTGCTACGTGGATGTACTGGAACGACACCGTGGTCCATTCCAGGGCCGCATCGATAACCTCCTGCGCATGACCGGCCGACAGCAGTTTCTCCTGGTAGGCGGTGAAGTACTTCGAGGCGTGCTCGAACGGATTCGTACTAGCCAGGTTCGGGGGTGTGAAAGTCGTGATGAATGCCGGCTCAGCAGCAGCGGCCGCCCGATCCACACTCGAGGGCCGCATCGCGACCGACATCATCCGCGGACGCGGCGCCGTGTACGGGGCCGGAACGATACGCGAAACAACATCACCCTTGTACTTACCATTATCAAAACTCACCGGCACCTCCCCCAACTGCTTGGCCCACAACCGCTCAGCAATATCCAAGTTGCTCTGAGCCAGCTGAGAAGCTTCTGGGAATGTCACCCCCAGCCCCACCATCTCCTCCGGAGTCGTGCCACTGCCCACCCCGACAAGCAGCTTGCCCTTAGTCAGCTGATCCATCAGGGACAGACGTTCGGCAAAACGCACCGGGTGGTGCAACGCCACAGTCTGCACCGAAAAGCCAAAATGCATGTGCGGCAACTGCCCGGCGAGATAGGCGGCGAAAACCATCGGATCACTGGCCGGCGGCGCATACCCGGTGAAATGGTGATCGGGCAGGAAAATCGCATCAAAACCCTTCGAACCAATGTCAAGGGCATGATCGGTCATGGCCTGAATAACAGGCCCATCCTCCTCAGGACCAGAGGAACGGGTAGTGAGAAACGCGGAGTAACGCATGAAAATCCTTCAGTAAAGGGGACAGGACTAATAAGACGGGACTAATAAGTGGATGACGCCGCAGCCGTATCGACAGGCCAACGCCCTCCAATAAGGGCAGTAATCTCGCGGCACACCGTCAACAACCTCGCCCCCAGGTGCTCCACCTGATCCTGGGCAAGAAGCGGATCGAAACCGCTCAGATTCAACACCAGCTCAACGTCCCCACGAGGACCAAAAACCGGTGCCTGCAACGAACTGACCTCCTCCGGCACCCCATGCGGATGACGAGCAGTCTCAGCATTCTGCTCGGCCACACTGCGCCACAAAGCCGAATATGAAGCCCGCGTCGTACCCTGCTCGGTGACAAGATCCTCAAACAAAGCCGCAATCCCCTGACCGGTAGACACGGCATACCCGCGCTCACGGACACCTTGGAGCAGACTTGCCAGTGCAGGGCGGTCCACCGATCCAATCAGGTGGCGGGAATTCTCGATCCAGGTAGCCCGTCGGTGGTCATCGTTCCAAGCCACGAAGGCCGGGGCGAGGGGAGCTGCGAAGGGAAATTTCGTCCGCGGACGAGCCGGCGCCTGGCCCTCCTCGACAGAGGTTCCCTGAAGCGGGGAGGAACTGGTTTCATCGAGTACAACCACTGCGTCCTGGGCGACCGTGCTGACCATCACTTGCGCTCGCAGGTCGGATGCCAGGTGTCGTACCAGTGGTCCAGCTATCTCTGCGGCCCGTATTTGGGCCACGAGAGAGTCAGGATCGATTCCTGCGGTGGGAACAGTGAACGACCCATATCCTCCGCGCAGGAACAACAACGGCATACCGGCACTACCGTCTCCGACTCCAAAATCCTCCACCGCGCCCACCACGAAGGAGTGATCTCCTGCTGGGACGGAGCTGGTGATGTCTGCATCGAACCAGACCAGGGCATCACGTAGACGTGGGATGCCCGACTTGGCGGTTACCCATTCTCCTAGTTTGAAACGGTCTGGGTCCTTGCGTGCGAAGGCTCGGCACAGTGCCTCGTGCTCGCTGCCAAGCACACTGGCGGAGAATCGGCCGTTGGCGGAGACGATGGGGAAGGTGGTCGAGCCGGTGTCGGGGAGAAACCCGATCAACGGGGGTTCCTGGGACACTGCGACGAAAGTACCCACCACCATCGCCACCGGTTGCCCTTCTGGGTCTGTAGAGGTGATCAGAGTGACGCCGGTGGGGTACTCACCGAGGGCCGTCCGCCACCATTCGTTCTTCGTGCTCACTGGACTCCTAGAGAATGGGAGGCCACGCGACGCAGGTCGCATGTCGAGGGACCGGGGAAAGGATGAACACGAATACGCGTTCGTGTTTCATGGGTTTCAGTCAATCAGTCCCTCCTAAGCACGCCAATACTTCTGCCATCCGGTTCGGCGATGGTCGGCATCGGAAAGACGTATATTCGCGGCTTCCCATGAGGCCAGCATGATTGTGTTCCGGAGGCTCACCGGGACATGCCTGTAGGGTGCAGAATGCAGTATCACTCCGGTGTGCACCACATCGATGGTCTGGCCGAATACGCGCCAGATCGCGGACACGAGCGAATCCATGTGCCTGAATAATGGGCTCTTGGGACATTTGGTGGGGGTCATGGTGTGAGGCCGCCTGCAGCGAGGAGCATTCTGAGCCGGTAGTTGTGGCGGTTGCGGTAGCCGCGGGCGAGGCGGCGATGGAGTTCAATGATGCCGTTCACGGCTTCTGTTCCCCCGTTGTTCGCATGGTCGGTGGTGAAGTACGCCGGGAACGCCTCCCGCCAACGGCGTAGGGTCCGGCCGAGTTGGGCGATCTTAGGGATCGGACAGGTATGAACGAGTCCACGAGCTTCTCGGCGATCCCTCGCCCTTGGGTCAGGTCCTTCTGGTGGTACGCGTCACGGAGTTGTTCAGAGGTCTGCCACGTGATGAACACTTCCTCGAGCGCGGTCGACCTCGAGCGCGGTGGCCAGTCTGGTGTGTTGCTTGTCGGTGAGGTTCTCCTCCCCGGCGTGCAGGATGGTGTGGATCCCATAAAGCGGGTCACCCTCACGCCCACGGTGGCCGAGAGTTTCCTGCTGGACCCGGCGGCGAACCTCGTCCACGGCGGCGGCGCTGAGCTTCACGTGAATGGGACGCATCCAGGACCGCGGTGGCGTCCTCGAGTTGGTCATCGATCGCGGTCTTGTAGCTGGCGAACGGATCCAAAGCTGCGACCTGCACGCCATTCCGAGACACTTCGCTGCGGGTGTGGAGCCAGTCTTCGCAGGCCTTCCCTGACCGACCGGGTACTAGGTCGAGCAACCTAGCCCGGGTCTTCCTGTGTCTTCCCGTGTTGGTCGCGGGTGAGATCGACCATCCCCGTCAGCTCTTTCGGGCCCCGCCTGCGGGGGTCGTGAGTGGTGCCAGATGTGCTCGTCAACGCCGAGAGTCCGTACCCCCTCACAACGCCTGTCGTCATCGGCGAAGCGCTGCAGTTCGGGCTCGACCGCACGCCACACCGTCTTCCACGACGTTCCGAGCTGCCGGGTCAGACGTGCGATGGTCGTGTGTTCCCGACGGAGCTGCCCGATCGCCCAGGAGACCGCCCGGGTGGTGATCGACCCGCGTGCTGCGACCAGCGACGGGAGTTGTTCGACGAATGTCTTTTTGTAGCAGTCCGCGTCCGCGCACCGCCAGATACGTTGCCGCCAGATCACCTGCACCCGACTCGCGCCGGGAACATCGTGCAGCGCCCAGCGGCGCCGGCCACGACCGACCGCGACGACCCCGCATCCCGGGCAACCCATCACCCGCGGCGGCGTCGAGACAGTCACCATCAGCAGTCCGTCGTCACGCTCGACCTGCTCGACATGAGGACCATCAAGGCCCAACAACAAGTTGTAGCGCGAACAAGGGCAGGTGGTGCAGGTGTCAGAACGCGCGTCAGCGCACCCCGAAGTAAGGTGAGACACATCGCGGTCCTCGGGTCGCGCAAGTCAGTTAGCGCTTCTGATCCTCAGGGACCTCGACCCCTCAACGCCACCGCCTCAACCAGCGAGCCCACACCTTCACCCCCCCCAGATGTCCCAAGAGCCACTTTCCCTGACACCACTCGTTCTCCCGCTTGTCATCGTCATCAGCCGCATGGCCCCTCTCCCTCTCATTCTTACTTTTTATTACTATTCTCTTATGAATTTGTCAGCCCTATACCTCGACCTCCAACCGTGTCGGCGGACACCAGACCAGCCCCTGGAGAACAAAGGGCCAGAATTTGATAGGAAAAGGGAAAGAGCGTGGCGAGAACATTGGTGCAGTGAGCGTTGGGGTATTAATGGCTTATTATTAGGATACGGGACAAACAGTTCTCAATTAACCAACGCCTACTGAGACACAATCGGAGGTATCTTGAGCGACTTGATCGAGTACGGCCGATTCATTGCAGGTATGTAAATTTTATCCGTTTTCGCCATACAACCGATCCGGGACTCGGATCGGGCGGACGGTCCCACGAAAGATGCCGCCCCTGTCGCCATCATCGGAATGTCCATCATC
>JASLBS010000107.1 GCA_030146405.1 Arthrobacter sp. | reverse complement strand
GGCGATGACGCGGGGAAGCAGAAGGAGGATTCCGAGCACCACGAGGGTGACCACCTGGAAGCTGACGGCGATTCCCACCCCGAACGCGGAGCGGAGGCCCAGCCCGCCGATCACCGTGCCGAGCCACAGGGCGATCCCGGTCGGCCAGAGGCTCGCAGGGGAACGGGTGCGCAGCAGGAGGGCAGCAGCGACGGCGTAGGCGAGGAGGAACGGACCGGCCGTCTCCAGTACGCCGGTCACGGACAGTCCGTGCTCATGGGTGCGGCGGCCCGCAGTGGCGAACAGGAGGATCAGGACGACGTCGGCCGCCACCCAGATGCTCGTCCGGTGGGGTGTCGCAGCACCACCGGAGGGAAAGCGGGACCTGGGGGCTGGCATCGATCCAGTCTAGGCGCATGATCGCGCCCGGGTGAATGAAGGAAGCCCCCGCGCTGGTACCGATCGGGGGCGGCGATCCTCCCGTGCGGACCGACGCTACCGACTCACTGGGGACAGATCCTCGGGAAGCTTCCGCGCGATGAAGACGAACTCCCGCCCCGGGCGATCCGGGGCGTCCCGCACGTCCTCGACCCCGAATCCGCGACGGCGCAGATCGCGGCTGATCTCGTCCCGATCCCGGAAGCGGAGCGTCGAATCCGACGTCAGCACCTGACCGTCCTCGAGGAAGTGGAACGTCCAACGGAAGCTGACGAGTGGTGGTTCGACGGCGAGGAGTTCCACCCAGCTCTCGACGTCGCCGTGCCCTTCGATGAACGTGGTGCGCCGGGACCGTGTTTTTGTCCATGCCCGCCATCCCTTCCGGGCGGGAACGCGGGTCTCGAACACGAACCGACCGCCGGGCACCAGTGCTGCGTGGACACCATCGAGCAGCACCGCCCAGTCCCCGTCCGTCACCACGGCCTGCGCTGCATTGCCGGTCATCAGGACGACGTCGGCCTCCTCCCGGGGTAGTGCGGACGCGTCCCCGTGGATCCAGCGGATATCCGTGGCGCCCGGTGTGGACCTGGCGACGTCGAGGGAGCTCCCTGCAGGGTCCACCCCGACGACGTCGAGGCCCTTCCCGGCCAGGAGGAGCGCCAGGACGCCGGTGCCGCAGCCCAGGTCCGCCACTCTCCGGGCCCCGAACTCCTCGACCACGGCGAGGTACGGATCGAGGTCGTCCCGGGTCGGGTCGAGGGCGTCGTAGATGGCCGCGAGGCGTGGATGCTCGAAGATCTGGTCGGGCACGGTGGGTTTTCCTCTCATCGGGCGTCGATGTCACGTCGGTGTCATGCGGATTGTCCCTCACGACGGCGCGTAGCCTTGGTGCAGCCGGGTCGAGTGCACCCGGTGCAGCACCACCGAGCCGCCCTGGAGGAGCAGCCATGTCCACTCTGCCGCACCGCACCGGAACCGCCCTGATGGTCATCGACATGCAGAACGCGGTGGTCGCCGCCGCCCATGACAGGGACGCGGTGGTCACCGCCATCGGCATCCTGCTCGCCCGGGCCCGAGCAGAGGACGTACCCGTGGTGTGGGTCCAGCACTTTGACGAGGAACTCGAACGCGATTCCCACGAGTGGCACCTCGTGCCGGAGCTGGAGCGGCTCGCGGACGAACCGCTGGTACACAAGAGTCACGGCGACTCGTTCGAGGGCACCGACCTCGAGGCCGTGCTCGCCGATGCCGGCGTGGGACGGCTCGTGGTGTCAGGGGCCCAGACCGATGCGTGCATACGCTCCACGCTCCACGGGGCTTTCACGCGGGGGTACGACGTCACGCTGGTGGAGGACGCGCACACCACCGAGGACCAGAGCGCCTGGGGCGCACCGACGCCGGACAAGGTCATCGCGCACACCAATCTCTACTGGCAGTACGAGACGGCTCCCGGACGCACGGCCGCCGTGAGCCCGGCCGCGGAGGTGCGCTTCTCCTCGTCGTGAACGGTGTCCTGCAGGAACAGTGTCGTCCAGGGCTCCCGTACCCGACGTACCCGCTAGGGGAGTTGGGAGGCCCGGAGGACCGAGGGAACGTGTGCTGCAGCGGGATCCAGCCGCACGGGGCTGACGATGACGGCCGCCCCTCGATGCAGGGTCCCACTGCCCAGCGGCCTGCAGCGCAGCCCGCCTCGACCACGCATCGCCTTGTGGGCGCCCGGAGCGAGGACCCGGTCCATCCAGACGCAGGGGTGCGCGTGTCTCCCGCCGTGGAACTCCACGCGGCTCCCGGCCGACTCGATGGAGAAATCGTGCCCGATGAGCGGAGTCAGTTGCGCGCCCCTGAGCACCACGTTGCGCCGCGTCAGGAGCGGATCGAAGGGTTCCTCGCCGAGATCCGCGGCAATGGCTTCGAGCGATTCGACGGCGAACAGGGTGACGGCCGCGTCCATGTGCGCCGCCTTCCCGAAGAACCGGTCACCGATGATGCCTTTCCCCGCGACGACCTCCGCCCGGTCCGCATCCGTGGTGACGACGTCGGCAGCGCCGTCCCGCGCCCGACCGAAGTAGGCGTGGGCCGGGGAGATGAGCAGGTGCAGGATCTCGACGTCGTACCGGTACTCGTGCGTCATGCTCCCACGCTAGCCGGTACCACCCTCGTGAAGCGCCTTTACTCGCCGCGGTCTCAGGGCTGCTCGGGGACCGGTTCACGCTCGCCGTGGACCGCCCAGTACCCCAGCGATCGTGCCTTGTAGACAGCAGGGTTGTGGGACGAGACGGTACGGGCGTTGCGCCAGTGACGGTCGAGTGCACGGCTCGTCGAGGTCGCCGATGCCCCGCCGACCTCGAACAGGTGCGTGGCCGCCCGCAGTGCCTGCTCGACGGCGGCCACCTGTGCCTGGCTGACGGCGATGTCCGCTGCATCGACCGATGACCGCGCATCATTATCATTGTCGACCTCGTCATCGCTTCCTTCCTTCTGCTGGGCCACGAGCAGGGCGACGAACGCGACGTCGAGTGCATCGGCTGCCGCCCGCACGACCGCCTCCGCGGCGAAGGCCAGGCTCGACAGCTCACCGAGTACCTGCAGCACCTGAGGATCCTTCCGAGGCAGAGGAGTGGTCGCAGTGATGTAGGAACGCGTCCTGGGGCGGACGAAGGCCGCTGCGTCTTGCGCCGCGGCGCGGGCGATCCCCGCGAGGGAGGCCACGAGGACGAGCTGGAAGAACGCCGGAACATGACTGGGCGCGTCCGGTGAGTAGGGGCGGATGTTCTGCGGGTCGATCCGCGCCTCCACGAAGTGGGTCGTGCCGCTACCGGTCAACCGTTGTCCGAAGCCGTCCCAGTCGTCGATCCGGTCCACGCCGGGGGCCGTCGAGCGGACCGCGTACCCGACGCGCTCGCCGTCGTGCAGCGCGCTGCCCGCGATCCAGTCGGCATAGAGACTCCCCGTGCTGTAGTACTTCGTGCCCGTGAGCGTCGCAGTGCCGTCGGGGGCTGATGTCACCGCCGTGCGGATGTCCCGCAGGGAGGTACCGGTCAGCTCGCTCGAGGCATTGCCGACCATGGCTCCTGCCGCGATGTCGTACAGCCACCGGTCCCGGTGGGGTGAGGAGGGCTGGAGCAGTCGTCCCTCCACATAGGCGAAGTGTCCGCGCCAGAGCTGGGTGAGGTTCGAGTCCGCGGCGGCCAGCTCCGTGAGGAGGACGAAGAGCTGGCTGAGGCTGGCACCGGACCCGCCGAATGAGGTGGGGACGCGCACGGCGCCGAAACCGGCCTCCTTCAGTGCCGTCACCTCCGCGAAGGGGAGTTCCCGCTCGGTCTCGCGTCGCGCTGCCCCCTCGGCGACGGCGGCGAAGATCGGGCGGAACCGGTCGAGCAGCGACGCCGTCGAGGGCGGGTCCCCGAACTCCACGGCGGGAGCGGCTGGTGCTGGGTAGGTGGTGGACATCAGAACTCCTAGACGTAGGTCGGAACGGCGGGCTCGGCGATGGCGATCGCTTCGTCGAGATGGTTGCCACCGCGGTAGCGGGCTCCCGGGTGCGCCTCGGGGAGGCGGGCGGAGCCGGGACCGAAGAGACGTTCGCGGAACGTCGACTCCTCGTAGGAGCGGCGGTACCGTCCGCGCTTCTGCAACTCGGGAACCACGAACTCGATGAAGTCCTCGGCGGTGCCGGGGGAGAGGAACTGACGCAGGTTGAAGCCGTCCAGGCCCGTGGCCTCGACCCAGCGCTCGATCTCGTCGGCCACCTCGGTGGGTGTGCCGATCGCGACGAAGGGGCCACGATCGAATCGTGTGATGCGCTCCAACGCTTGCCCCACGGTGGTTCCTGCGGGGTATCGCCGGTTGCTCGGCTGCCTGTCCCGGCCCGGCCGGTTCTCACGGGCGAGGATCTCGTCGATCACATCGTCCGGGTGGTATGCCGCCAGGTCGATGCCGCCACCGCCGGCGTGCGCCAGATAGCCCTCGGCGCTGGAGAGCCTCCGGTACTCGTCCGCCTTCCGCTGTGCCTCCTTGGAGGTGCGTCCGACGATGACGACGGCACTCGCGAAGGCCTTGATGGAATCCCGGGCGCGCCCGTTCGCGACGGCGAGGCGTCGGAGGTCAGAGACATTCGTCCGGTAGGCCTCGGCGTCGCGCCCGCCGACGAACACACCCTCCGCGTGCCGCGCCGCGAACGCCTTGCCCGCCACGGAGCTCCCGGCCTGGAAGAGCACCGGTGTGCGCTGCAGCGACGGTGAGGCGAGGTGCGGACCAGCGACCGAGAACTTGGGCCCACGGTGATTGATGTAACGGACCTTCGTCGGGTCGGTGTACACCCGCCGTTCGCGGTCCTCGATGACGGCGTCGTCGTCCCACGAGCCCTCCCACAGCTTGTACAGCACGTCGAGGTACTCGTCGGCGATGGCATAGCGCTGGTCATGCTCCACCTCGTCGGCCAGGCCGAAGTTGCGGGCGGCATTGGGGAGGTAGGAGGTGACGATGTTCCACCCGAAACGCCCCTTCGTGAGGTGGTCCAGGGTCGAGGCCCGCCGCGCGAAAGCGAAGGGAGGCTCGTACGTGGTGGAGAATGTCGCCGCGAACGCGAGGTGCTTCGTCGCCGCGGCCATCGCCGGGATGATCAGCAGGGGATCGTTGCTCGGGATCTGCACCGCTTCGCGCAGGGCCGTCTCCGGACCGCCCCGGTAGCCGTCGTAGGCACCGATGACGTCGGCGAGGAAGACGCTGTTGAAGAGCCCCTCCTCGAGCATCTTCGCGGTCTCCACCCAGAAGTCGAGGTCGTTGAAACGGTGGCGGTTGTTCTCCGGGTGGACCCAGAGACCGTGGGAGATGTGCCCCACGCAGTTCATCTCGAAGAGATTGAAGGCGATCTGGCGTGTCATGGGTGTACCTGGTCCTTCCGGAAGGCGGGAAGCTCGGGGATGGCGTTGATCAGTTGGCGCGTGTACTCGTGCCGGGGATGGTCGAAGACGTCGTCGACCGGCCCGTGATCGAGGACCGCGCCGTCCTTCATGACGAGCACGTCCCGGCTGACGTGCTGGATCACCCCGAGGTCGTGGGAGATGAAGAGATAGCTGAGGCCGAAGCGATCCTGCAGCTCCGCGAGGAGGTCGAGGATCCGGGCCTGCACCGAGACGTCCAGGGCGGACACCGGCTCGTCGCAGATGATGACCTCGGGCTCCGCTGCGAGCGCCCGGGCGATCGCCACGCGCTGGCGCTGGCCCCCGGAGAGATCGAGTGGCCGGCTGCGCGCCTTGTCCGACGCGAGACCGACGAGATCCAGCAGATCCAGGACGCGGGGGGCCCGCTCTCCACCGGGGGTTCCGGCAGCGGCGACGGCCTGCCCGATGACCTGCCGCACGGTCTTCCGGGGATCGAAGGAGTGCAGCGGGTCCTGGTAGATCATCTGGACGGAGCGCCGGGCGGAGAGGTTCCTCGAGGCCCTGTGCTGATCCCACGTGCGCCCGTGCAGCAGAACGGACCCCGTGTCGGGGAACTCGACGCCCAGCGCGATCCGGGCCACCGTGCTCTTGCCGGATCCCGACTCCCCGACGATGCCCAGCGTGGTGCCCTTGCGGAGCGCGAAGGACACGCCGTCGACCGCCGTCCGCCGGCTGCCGCCGGGCCCCGCATACGCCTTGCCGATGCCCTGGACCTCCAGGAGCGGGGGAGCGGTGGGATCGGCGGCATCGGCGGCATCGGCAATTACGGTGCCGGCTGCCGCCCTCCCGGAGGACGGTGCCGGCCGGCTGTCCGTCAATCGCGACCCCCGGGAGGACCGCGACGGTATGGCGGCCAGCAATCCCTGGGTGTAGGGGTGACGGGGGTCCTGCAGGATGGCCTCGACACTGCCCTCCTCGACAATGGCACCGTCACGCATCACCGCGACGCGGTCGGCCAGGTCGGCGACCACCGCCAGATCGTGGCTGACCACGAGCATCCCGGTGCTCGAGCCCTTGAGGCCGCCGAGCAGGCGGAGGACCTGCGCCGCGATGGTGGCGTCCAGCGCCGTCGTCGGTTCATCGGCGATGAGGAAGCCGGGGCCGGCTGCGATCGCGGAGGCGATGAGTGCCCGCTGGCGCAGGCCGCCGGACAACTGGTGCGGGTACTGCGCGGCACGGACCTCGGGGTCCGGCACGCCGACGGACGCGAGGAGTTCGACGACGCGCTCGCGGCGTGCCGTGCGGTCCAGTGCACTGTGCAGACGGAGGACCTCGCCCACCTCGTTCCCGACGGTCCGCAGTGAGTCCAGCGATGACAGCGCGTCCTGGAGGATGAAACCCGCCTCCTTACCGCGTACCCGGGCCCACTGCCGCTCGCCCCAGGCCGAGGTGTCCTGGCCGTCGAAGTGTCGGGTCCGGGCCCTGACGTGGGCGCCGGGCCCGGTCAGGCCCACCAGCGTCCTGGCCGTGACCGACTTGCCGGAGCCCGACTCGCCCACGAGGGCGAGGCACTCGCCCGGACGGATGGACAGGCTGAGATCGCGCACCACGGTCCGGCGGCGGCTGCCGTGGCCGAAATCGACCGACAGGTTCTCGAGTTCGACGACGGGCGTAACCGTCGGAACCGGTGTTGTCAGGACGGGAGAGACGTCTGCGTGGCTCATGTGAGCCTCCCCTCGGCGCGGCGTCGGAGCTCTCGCCCGATGACGGTGATGGACAGGACGGTGGCGACGAGGAACGCGGCGGGGATGGTGATCATCCACGGGGCGTTCGAGATGAAGTTGCGTCCGGCCGAGAGCATCGCTCCCCACTCGGGCGCCGGGGGAGGCGTGCCGAGTCCGAGGAAGCTCAGGGATGCCCCCGCGCCGATGGCCGAGCCCACGCCGATGGTGGCGAGGACGAGAACGGGTTTGATCACGTTCGGCAGGACATGTGTGAGAAGGACCCGCCATGGAGGCAACCCCAGCGTCCGGGCGGCCTCGACATAGCCCGACCGCCGCACGACGTGCGTCTGGGCCCGGGTGATGCGTGCGTAGTAGGCGATGCTGCCGGCACCGATGGCGAGGATGGCGTTCTCGGTGCCTCCGCCGATGATGCCGATGACCACGAGCGCGAGGAGGATCTCCGGGATGGCGAGGGTGACGTCGAGGAAGCGCATCACGGAGGCCTCGACCAGGCGCCCGTTGAGTCCCGCGAGGAGACCGATGGCCGTCCCGCCGACGACGCCGATCACCGTCGCACCGATACCTATGTACAGCGACGTCGCGGCGCCGTGGATGATCCGGGTGTAATTGTCTGCGCCCGAATCGTCGGTACCGAACCAGGCCGCCGCACCGGGCGCCTCGAAGCTCCTGGCGGGATCGACGGCGTAGGGATCGCCCGAGGTGAGGAGACCCGGAGCCAGGACCGCTGCCGCCAGCCACAGGAGGAACGCCGAGGCCAGCAGGATGCCCGGACGGATCCGCCACCGCCGTGGGCGCGGTGCTCGGGGTGCGGGATCCGCGGCCGCCGGGAAGGCAGGAGCCGGGGGAGCAGAGAGGGGAGCGGGGTCGGCGAGGGGGGTCGCGGGGGAGGGAACGGTGCGTGAGGTGATGCTCATGCTGTCACCACTTTCGGGTCGATCAGCGTGTAGAGGAGGTCGATCACCAGGTTGACCACCACGTAGACCGCTGCAGAGAGGAGGACGACCCCGATGATGACGGGCAGGTCCTTGTTGTAGACGGAGGCCAGCGTGAGGGATCCGATGCCCTGCCGGCTGAAGAGGGTTTCGACGATCACGGATCCACCGAGGAGCGCGGCGACGACGAACCCCGACATGGTCATCACCGGGATTGCGGCGTGCCGCAGGGCGTGCCGCACGCGCACCGGGAGGTCACGCATCCCGCGGGAGCGCGCCGTCAGGATGAAGGGTTGTTCCAGGACGTCCTCGAGCTCGTTGCGGAGTACCTGTGAGAGGGTCCCGAAGATCGCGAGGGCGAGGGTGAGGGCCGGGAGGACCAGCGCCATCAGCCCCTGGTTGCCCCCGATGGGGAACCAGCGCAGGGTGAACGAGAAGACGATCAGCAGGGCGAAGCCGATGATGAAGGTCGGAGTGGCAGCGAACACCACTTCGATGCCGGAGACGATCGACCGGATCCAGCTGGCCCGCTGGGCCGAGAGGATCGCCACCACGAAGGTCAGGGGAAGGGCAAGAACGACGGCGGCGGACGCGAGCATCGCCGTCGAACCGATCTGCTGTCCGATGGCTTCCGCGACCGGCAAGCGCAGGCGGTAGGACTGCCCCAGATCGCCCTGCAGCAGGTTGCCCAGATAGCCTCCGTACTGCACGATGAACGGCTGGTCGAGCAGGTAGTCGCTGCGCACCTGAGCCAGTGTCTCGGCAGTGGGGCGGGCGTCGGGTCCGCCGAGGATCAGCAGGGCCGTGTCACCCGGAATCAGGTAGATCGCCAGGAACGTGAGAGAGGCAGCGCCCCAGAGGACTCCGATCCCCACGATCAGTCGCGTGAGGATGCGACGGAGGACCGCCACCTACTCCGCCTTCCACGCATAGGTGAGCACGGGCACGGGGTGCGAGGTGTCGACTGCGACATCATGCACCGTGGTGGCGTACGCGAACTGGCTCGGGTTCTCGTAGAGCGGCACGCCGGGCACGATGTCCAACAACCGGTGCTGGGCCTCCGAGTAGGCCTCGGCCGCCTCGGGTCCGTCGTCGGCCTCACGTGCCGTCGAGAGCAGTCCGTCGAGCGCCGGGTCGTTCACGTAGGACGAGTTCTGGCCGATGCGCTCCCCGGTGATCTCCGAGGAGTGGTAGCGGATGAAGAGGACGTCGGTGGTGTTCGTGTGCCACACGCCGGCAAGCGCGTCGTAGTCGCCCGCGTACCTCAGTTCACTGAGCTGGGCCTGCGGGAGTTGGATGATCTGCAGGTCGAAGCCGACCTTCCTGGCCTCACCCTGCAGCTGGACCAGCAGGGGACTCGGCGTCGAACTCTCCACCGTGGGAACCTCGACCACGAGCCGCTGCCCGTTCTTCGTACGGAAGCCGTCGTCGTCCCTGTCCGACCAACCGGCGTCGTCCAGGAGCTCGTTCGCACGCTCCGGATCGTGGGTGAGGGTGCCCTCGACCGTGGGGTCGTAGTACTTGCTCTCCTTGGACAGGAAACCGTCGATCGGCGTATAGGTCCCGAAGCCGAGGCTCTTGGTGACGGCCTCGGTGTCGACGGCTGCCGCGAACGCCTGACGGACCGCCAGGTCGTCGAACGGGGCCCGGCTGAGGTTGAAGCTGAGGACGTAGGGGCTGCCCGTGCGGGGCCGGTTCTCGTAGGTGAAGTTCGGGTCCGACTGCACCGCGGCGGCATTCTGGGGTGCGAGGTTCTCCGTCAGGTCGTACTGGCCCGAGACGAGTGATTGATGGCGGATGACGGGCTCGCTCACGAGCGTCACCTCGACGCCGTCGAGGTGCGCCTCGCCCTCACCTTCCAGCCACTCGGGCGCCCAGTCGTAGCCCTCGCGCTTCGTGTAGCTGATGCTTTGGCCCGGCTTGTAGCTCTCGACAGTGAAGGGACCGGTACCGATCGGGTTCTGGCACAGGGTCTCCGGCGACTCGCTGATGGCTTTGCCGGAGTTCATTCCCAGCCAGGACTGCGCGAGAGCGTAGAGGAAGGGCGTGTAGGGGTAGGCCAGGTGAGCCTCGAAGGTGTGTTCGTCGAGGACGGTGCCGTCCACGTACGGGGCGATGTAGGCGGCTGCGAGGGGCGACTTGGTGGCCGGGTCCCGCATGTGCTCGAGGTTCTGGCCCAGGACCTCGGCGTTCCAGGGCGAGCCGTCGCTGAAGGTCACGCCCTGCTTGAGGTGGAAGGTGTACGTCGTGCCGTCCTCCGAGATGTCCCACGACTCCGCGAGATAGGGGGCGATCGTCCCGTCCTCGTCGAGGGTGACCACGTTGTCGTAGATCAGGCGCCCGAGGAACTGCTGCTGCGTCGCCGAGATCCCGTGGCCGTCGAGGCACCCCGGTTCCGCCGAGATCGATACGTCGAGGACGCCTCCGGCGACGGGTTCACCACCGGCCACCGACGAGGGGTTGGCGGGTGCGGCGCAACCGCTGGTGAAAGCGATCAGAGCGACGGCGGACAATGCTGTGAATCGACGGATCGGGAAGTGATTCCGGGCAGGGCGAAGTACGGATGCATTCATGGAGAATTCCTCACAACTGTCCGACGCAGCGCAGGGCGGAATACGTCGGAACTCTCAAAAAGAAAGAATAAAAGAAACAGAAGGGTGCGCCTCAGGGCGCACAGGACCCGCTAGGGGAGAGGGAGGGCGTTACAGCTCACGGTGACTGCCTTTCGAAGTGCTCTTGCCCGCGCCGGACCAGCACTGTGTGCCAAGGCGAAGGCCGCTTCGTCATCCGAACCACCCAGGAACATGGGGTTGGTGCGCGGCCTAGTCGGAGCTTGGCGACCGCATCTCTTGAAGCTGGTGCAACTATAAGCAGATGGAGAAGGACATCGGGGAATAAGAAGTAATGTGACCGCTATCCGCGTATTGCCCATCCGCGTATAACTGGAAGTGCGCAACGGCTGATACGGATGCCGGCGGTGTCAGCGGACGATGATCGTGTTCCCCTGGGCGTAATGCAGGACTGCATGCACGGTCGATCCCAGCCGGACGTCGAGGGTGTTGTGACCTTTGGCTCCGAGGACGACGCAGGAAGCCTTCTGCGCGTGAAGGACGATGATCCTGGGCACGGTGGGCCCTGACAACGAATCCTCGACGACGGTGACGTCGGTATCGTCGTCCAGCAGGTCGAGAGCCTGCTGGATGACGGGGTCGCTCCCGGATTCAGAGACCGGCGGTCGTGTGATGGCGTACCGACTGTACGGGCGCACGTGGAGGAGATTCAGGGGTACGGTCCGCGCCTTCGCCAGATCTCTGGCGACCAGGAGGGCTTTGAGGCTCTGGGACGAGCCGTCGAGGGCGACCAGGACGCCTCCCTGGCCGAGGCGTTCCGTTCGTACGATCGCGACCGGGCAGGAGGCGCACGCCGCGAGGTGGAGGCTGACCGAACCGATGAGGAGCCCCTTGAAGCCTCCGAGTCCCCGGGAACCGGTGACGAGGAGGGAGGCATCATGCGATGCCCGCGTGAACACCTCCGAGGGGTGCCCGACGACGAGGTGCACGCTGACCGTCACCCCTGGTTCCGCCTGCTTGGCGAGATCCAGTCCCTGGGCAGCCGTTCTCTCCGCGGCTGTCTGGAGGGCACTGTCCCCGACGTCCGTGAGCGTGCCGAGGTCCGATGACTGGGACAGCGTCATCCAGCAGTGCATGACGACCAGGGAAAGCCCTGCCGAAGCCGCATGGTGCACGGCCCAGAGAACTGCTCGTCGCGACGCCTCGGATCCGTCGTACCCGACGATGACCGGTTTCGCCTGTGTGCCGTTAGTACTCACGCCGGGACTCCCATGAGTGCCCGGGGAACGATCTCGGTCAGGGGAAGCCGTGGGTCCAGCAACTCGCCGATGGTGTCGACGGCTCCTGTCCGATCCGGCGCGGTCGAGGGTGTTTTCACGGCGTGTCCTTACCTGGTACGAAGTCTTCTCGTTCGATGATGGCTCGGATCAGTAGGGGACGGCAGGGCCGAAGGGCCCGACCTGGGCAGAGAACCGGGAGATCCGTCCACCGAGGAAAGGTGCGGTGCACCTCAACCGGGCACCAAGGCCCTGGTTACGCTCGCGGCCCCGGTAAGGGTACTGGCCGTTGGCCAGGCTTACGGCGACGTGCCCGGGCTGTGCTCGTTGTGTTCCCTTGCGTTGTCCTTATGTCGGCTTATGGGTTCGCGGCCCGGTATCACTGGCACGCCCAGTCTCAAACCCCGGGCCCGTGTGCCCGTGGTCGTCGCGCACGTAGCGCCCACCGAAGAACAACTGACGAACACAGACTCCCCTTCGCGTTCGCTGACCCACCCACGGCATCCTTCACGTTCGCAGGCCTCACTCGCAGGTTTCAGGTGTGCTCCTGAATGCCCGTGAATCCCGATTGATGTTCTTTCATACAGGGTGTACCGGTCCGGGGTCAGGCTCTCATTTCGGGTAGGAGGGCGCTTCTTGGGTTAGAGATGACCGGTTTTTTGGATTAGGAGCGGGAAGACCGGAGGTGGATGTCCTCGAGGGGCTGACGACGGCGATCATCGTGGACCAGGAGCGCATGGGCGCGAACCCGTGGTCCACCGTGGGTACCGCCACGGACGTGAACGCGATGCTGAGGATCGTCTTCTCGCGCCTGGGGCAACCGCACTGGGCTGCTGTGGTGATTTCGGACAGTGGTGTTGGTGGTTTTCTCTACGCGGCCAGGGCTGGCTGTGCGTAACTGTAGTGGACGTCGTTGGGGTATCGGTAGCCGAGTCTGGAGTGCCGGCGTCGGCTGTTGTAGAAGCCCTCGATGTAGGCGATGACGTCGCGTCGTGCCTGGGCTTTGGTG
>JASLBS010000042.1 GCA_030146405.1 Arthrobacter sp. | reverse complement strand
GACGCACCCCCGTCACCCGGATCGCCAGGAGCCGGTTGGGAGGCGGCAGTGCACGAGGTCAGTGTCAGGAGACAGGCCACCACGAGAAGTGGAAGGGCGCGCTTGCGGCCTGATCGGGGTCTCGAATACCTCGGAGCTGCGCTAGTCACTCGTTCATCCTGCCACGCACCTGTCCTCCTCCGATCCGAACGACGGGCGAGGAGCGACGTCCGGGTGCGGCCGTGCCTCGAACGACGGTCACCGGGAGGCCTGCTCACCGGCCCCGTGAAGGCACTGTGAAGGCGTCACGAGGCGCTGACTGGTCGTGCAAACCGCTCCGCGCCGCACACCGCTTCTAGAGGCGCGCCCGCCCCTAGAAGGGGACTGCTTCCGCGTCGAGATCGGCATCCCGCCTGCTGGACGTCGCCTCTTCTCCCCCTGGTTCGCGCTCCACTGCATGTCCCGGCGGGGCTTCGTAGACCTCTCCCGTTGCGGCGTCGACCCCGTCAGGTACGCCGTCGTCCGTCGCGGCGGTGTATGTCGCGACGTCGGACGGTCTGTCGGGAGCGGCCCCGTTCCTGGTGTCCTCCCTGTCCGCCGCGGTCCTGCGGAAGTTCGCTGTGCCCCACATCAGGTCATGCCCCGCGGACTCCGCGTCGATCTCCACCGTGGTTCCTGTGCGTCCGTCAGCATTGATCCAGGGCTGCACCTTCAGCCTGCCCGTGACGATCACGCGGTCCCCTTTCTTGATGCTCGCGCCCGCGTTCGTGGCGAGTTGCCGGAACATGGACACCGAGTACCAATTGGTGTGCCCGTCCACCCAGGCATTGGCCTCCCTGTCGAAACGGCGTTCGGTGGAGCACATGCGGAATCCCGTGATCGGCAGTCCACTCTGGGCCAGGGTGAGACGCACCTCGGTGGCGACGTACCCTCGCACGGTGATGATGTCGGTCATGATCTGTCCTTCCGTCGTTCTCGAAGCCGGCGCGGCCCACCGGCTTCATCCAGTCTCGAACGGGTCCCCCAGTCGGGTGCGGCAGGGTCTGATTATGTGGATAACCGGGTGCGGCTAGGCGAACGCTCGCGAAAGTGGAAGTCCTCCGACCTCGGCGAACACTGCTTGAGGAGCCGCCGTCCGGCTTCCTAGCGTTGAGGTATGGATGCAGCAACAGCCACTCCCGCTATCGCGGACGACCAGGTGATCGGCACGCTGGGGGAACTGTCCGCGCTCGTGCAGGTCCAGGATGCGGTCTACCTGCGGTACTCGTGCGGCTACGAGGCGGACCGCGACTCCACGAGTGAGGACGGCGAAAGCGGACTCGCCCTCCCGGGACTGTCCGTCAACCCACTGACGCCCGAGCAGTGGTGGACCCGCCCCGTCGAGGACTGGCTGGCTCGGCAGATCTGCCAGTACCTGCATCTCGCCAAGGAGGAGGACCGATACCCCTGGGTGCTGACTGGCACCTGTGTCGGCAGGGGACCCGACTGTGAGCCGCTGCTCACGGACGTGGTGCCCCTCGGCAGGCTGCACGAGGAACTCCTGCAGGAGGCCGAGCGGCTGTACGGCGAACGGTTCGATACCGGCAAGCGCCCCTGATCACAGCATTCCCGGCCCTACTGCACCGGCGGGCAGACGAAGGGCCGAGCGCCACGGCGCCCGGCCCTTGTGCTGTGCCCCCGGCAGGATTCGAACCTGCGACCAGAGGATTAGAAGGCCCCTGCTCTATCCCCTGAGCTACGGAGGCAGTACGGCCAGTTTACTATGGGCGGGTCCTCGGCCCCTGTCCATGGTCGGAGGTGGGGCTGCAGATCCTGGACGCACTACTCCAGGCCTAGGAACGTGACCCTCAGCTCGAGCCGGTGCTGTCCGTCGGGATCCTGCGAGTAGATGGCTTTGCCGGAGATGCCCGTGAGTCCGTCGGTCCCCGAACCGGGGATGATGTGACCCGAGCTCGCAGCTTCCGCGCCCTCGGCGACTCCCCAGTGCTGAACCGTCATGGACCCGGATCGATCACCCACGGACCCCACGAACGTCTCCGATGCCACGTAGCCCGCTCCGACGTCGTTCCCCGCCATCAGGAGCTCGGCGGTGCTGCTGCCGATGATCTCCCCCTCGAAGACCTTGGCAGCCCTCACCCGGGACAATTCGCCGGTACTGCCCGGCTCCGAATAGGCCTCGGCATCCCAGGCGGTGATCTCGTACTCGCCGTTGTACGTCGTCGTTCCTGTTTCCGTCATCTGCTCAGTATCGCCGTTCCACGCGTGTCCCGCATGTCACGTCGCTCACTGGGCGCCCGGGCGGCGCCGTCCGGTCCAGCGAGGATCAGTGCAGTTGCCCCGGCTTCAGGGCGCGATAACGACGCCGGAAGAGGACCTTCGTACTGCGGTCGACGAAGACGAGATAGAGGGCGAAAGCCAGCGCCACGACGGCCGCGACCTGGCGTGCCACGGCGAGACTGAGATCGAAGTAGGGGAAGATGTCGAGCTGATCGGAGATGGCATAGACCATGAAGAAGGCGACGGTGAAGTAGAGGAACTTGACCTGCCAGTCCTCGCGGATGCCCGTGACGGCGAACAGCGGGATGAGCCACACGACGTACCAGGACTGGATCATGGGAGAGAGCAGGACGATCGCCGCGAAGGCGATGGCGAGCCTCCGGACCAGCCTGCTGTGATCGCCGCGGAAGATCTGCAGCGCGATGATCACGAGGGACGCCAGCCGCGCGAGGGTGTGGAAGACGTTGGCCAGGTCCCACCCGTTGAGGCCGACGGCGTTTCCGAGGGTTGCGACCACCAGGCCGATGAAACCGACGGGCGCGTACCAGATCCACACACTCCCGGGGGTGCTGAGGGCCCCTACCCAGCCGAAGCCGAAGGTGTTCACGTACCCCATCACCCAGAGGATCCCGAGGGACAGGCCGGCGGTGATGGACCAGTAGAGGAAGCGGCGTGGCCACGACGCCCCCCTGCCCGCCCACAGGAGTCCCACGAACGGCAGGAAGATCAGGGTGATCGGTTTGATCCCGACGGAGAGGGTGATGAGCAGGATGCCGAGGACGGGCCGCTTGGTGGCAGCGAGGTAGAGCCCGGCGAGCGCGAGGCCGATCATCAGGGAATCATTGTGGATCGCCGCCACGAAGTTGATGAGGAAGAGGGGGTTCGCCGCGGTCAGCCACAGCGCTCGGTTGGCGTTGATCGAGTGAAGTTCCGCGAGTTTCGGGACGACGTAGACGCAAAGGGCCACACCCACCAGCGCCACGATCCTGAAGAGGATGATCGACGTGTCGGGGTAGCCACCGGTGAGCCGCACGATCCCTTCCTCGATCCACAGGAACACCGGACCGTACGGGGTGGGACTCTGGGCCCAGAGATCGTCCGCACCGATCTGCAGGTAGTTCGAGATCTGGGAGTAGCCGTCCACATAGGGGTTGAGTTTGGCCACCATGACCTGGCCCTGTGCGATATAGGCGAAGACATCCCGGCTGAACAGCGGTAGGGCCGCGGCCAGTGGGATCGTCCACGCGATGATGGCCTTGAGAATGTAGGGCCTGGTGTCGTCCGACCAGCCGTTCAACCGCTGACCCAGCCGGAGCCACGCCCTGATCAGCAGCATCCCGCCTACGGCCAGGAGCAGGACGGACAGCACCGCACCGACCGGCTCGAAGCGGAGCCAGATGATGACGGGATTACGCCGCAGCTCTACCGAGGCCAGCGACAGCCATCCGACGCCGAGCGAGCCCATCCACATCATCAGCGACCCGACGAACCCTTGAACGATGGCGACGTTCGGCCGGTGCGGCCCCGTCTGCGTCTCGACCTCGGAGAGCGGGACCTGGGCGGGCATCTGTGAGATCCAATCGTCGGCAAGCAAGGGTAGGCGTGGCGCCCGCGACCCCGGGCCGGCCGACCGGACGGCATCGGACAGCGGAGACTCCGGCAGGGTCGGGACCCTTGCCGGGAAGCAGCAGGCGCACCCAGATCCCCCGCAGCCCTGAGCGAACTGTTCGAATATTATCACCGGGTCGCCGGGCAAGGCCGGATCACCGGCCACCCGGGCGTGGGCACCCCAGCCGCTGCAGCGGGTCCTCGGTGATGCTGTCGGCGGGGTCGGCGGGCGCGGTAGCGGGGGTGCCGAACGGTACATTGGTCGAATGCCGATAACGAATGAACACATCGTCTGGATCGACTGCGAGATGACGGGCCTGGACCTCGCCGAGGATGCCCTGATCGAAGTGGCCGTGCTCGTCACCGACGCGGAGCTCAACATCCTCGGTGACGGCGTCGACGTCGTGATCAAGCCCGCTCCTGAAGCCCTCACGCACATGGGCGACTTCGTGCGGGAGATGCACACCACCTCCGGCCTCCTCGAGGAACTCGACGCCGGCATCACCATGGCGGACGCCGAGCAGCAGGTCCTGGACTACATCCGCACGTGGGTTCCCGAACCGAGGAAGGCGCAATTGGCCGGCAACTCGGTGGGCACCGACCGCAACTTCCTGGTTCGCGACATGCCCCTCGTCGTCGATCACCTGCACTACCGCGTCATCGATGTGTCCACCATCAAGGAACTCGCACGTCGGTGGTTCACCCGCGCCTACTTCCAGTCCCCTGCCAAGACCGGCGGGCACCGCGCGCTCGGCGACATCGAGGACTCCATCCGCGAACTGCGCTACTACCGGGCTGCGGTGTTCGTTCCCGCCCCGGGACCGGACTCGGCGACGAGCAAGGCGATCGCTCGCACCATCACGGACTGAGACCACACCGGGGCGGCACCGGCACGGTCCGGAGGACGTCGAAAAGTGTGTAAACTTATGTCCGCTGCCTTTCGCAGCCAGTATCGGCGGAGTTTCCTCGCCGGCTGGCCGTGAAGACACATGGTGGGTATAGCTCAGTTGGCAGAGCGCCTGGTTGTGGTCCAGGAGGTCGCGGGTTCAACCCCCGTTACTCACCCTCAGCGGTCAGGATCGATCCTGACAATGTATGCCGTTCCGGAGATCCTCCGGGGCGGCATACGCTTTTCTCGGCCCGAGCAAGTCAATGCCCCGGAGGACAGCCCGCCAGGTGCTGTGCAGCCCTCCGGCCCGACAGCACCGAAGGACCCATCATGGATCGCACTGTGTTCGAAGAGGATCACGAACTCTTCCGCGACGTCGCCCGTGAGTTCAACGAACGAGCGGTCTCCCCGCATTACGCGAGGTGGGACCAGGAGCACATGATGGACCGCTCCGTGTGGACCGCGGCCGGCGAGCAGGGGCTGCTCGGGTTGGCGGTCCCGGAGGAATTCGGCGGAGCGGGCATGCCCGACTACCGTTTCCGTGCCGTGCTCGACGAGGAGTTCGCGCGCAGCAATCATCTCGCCGTCGGGCTCGCCTTCCACCTGCATGACGACCTCGTCCTGCCGCACCTGCTCGCACACGGGTCCGATGACCTCAAGGAACGGTGGCTTCCGGGCATGGTCTCAGGGGAGATCGTCACCTCCTGCGCGTGGACCGAGCCGGGAGCCGGAAGCGACCTTCGCGGGATCCGCACGCGTGCGGTGCGCGACGGCGACGACTGGCTTCTCTCGGGCCAGAAGGTCTTCATCGGTAACGGCATCAGCGGGGACGCGTCCCTCGTGCTCGCGCGCACCGATGGCAGTTCGGGTCGTGGGTCCAGCGATTCCTTCTCGCTCTTCATGGTGCGCAGGGGTGAGGGATACACCCCGGGCCGCCAGCTCGACAAGATGGGGCTTCGCGCCTCCGACACCGCCGAACTGTTCTTCGACGAGGTGAGGATTCCCGGCGGGGATCTCGTCGGCGAGGTGGGCCAGGGCCTGCGCTACAGTCTCGAGCAGATCCCGCAGGGCCGTCTCGGTATCGCCGTCGCCTCCGCTGCGCTGGCCCGGGCGACCTACGAGCAGACCGTCCGCTATGTCACCGATCGCAGCGCGTTCGGTGAGCGGGTGCTCGACTTCCAGAACACCAGGCACGTACTTGCGGACGTCCTCACCGAGGTCGAGGTGACGGAGACCTTCGTGGACAACGCGGTCCTCGCGTTCAATGCCGGAACCCTGACCCCGACCGCTGCGGCGCAGGCCAAGCTGTGGGCGAGCGAGCGGGCGAAGTCGATCACGGACCGGTGCCTGCAGTTGCACGGCGGCTACGGCTACATCCTCGAGTACCCGGTGTCGCAGGCGTTCCTTGCCGCGCGCCTCCTGACCATCTTCGGCGGCACCAGCGAGATCATGCGTGAGTCCATCGGTCGCTCGATCGCGGACCGCTCCAGCCAGAACAGGTAGGTTCCATGACTGTCCACCCCATCGTCGTCCTCGGAGAACCCGTCCTCCACCGACGCGCGCAGCCGGTCGGGACGTTCGACGACGAGTTGCGTACCCTCATCGCCGACATGCTGGAGACCATGGATGTCGCCAACGGTGTCGGTCTCGCGGCGCCCCAGATCGGCGTCGGCCTGCGTGTCTTCGTCTACGCCATGGAGAACGACGACGGCGTGCCACCCCGCGGCGTACTCGTGAACCCGACCCTCGTCACCTCGAAGGTCCCGGGTTCCGATCCGGACCCGGAGGAAGAAGCCGAGGGCTGCCTGTCGGTCCCGGGCGAGGCTTTCGCCCTGAAGCGGGCGGAGTGGGCTCGCGTGTCCGGCTTCGACGGCGACGGCGCTCCGGTCGAGTTCGAGGCCACCGGATGGTTCGCGCGGTGCATGCAGCACGAGTACGACCATCTGGACGGGAAGCTGTACGTCGACCGCCTCAACAATCGCCAGGGCCGCAAGGCAAGCAAGGCGATCAGGAACCAGGGGTGGGGCGTACCCGGACTGACGTGGATGCCCGGCGTGGACCCCGATCCCTTCGGGCACTGACCCGGCCCTGGGCAGGCTCCCGTGGGTATGCAGGATCAGGCGTTCTCCGGCTTGTCGACCAGTGGATCGAGAACGGGCGCATCCATGACCGGGGCTTCGACGAGGTCTTCGAGCCTCCTGATACCGCGCAGAGGTCCAACCAGGGCGACGAGCGGCGCCAGGGCCGCGATGACGACGCCGATCAGGACGGCTTCGCGGATGCCGACCGTCTCGGCGAGGACGCCCGCGAGCAGACTCGCGAGTGCCAGCATCCCCCAGCTGACGGTCCGTGACGCAGCGCCGAGGCGGCCCATCATGCCCGGGGGGCACACGCGCTGGCGGAAGCTCGAGCCGACCACGATGTTCCAGGAGACGCTTGCGCCCATCACGAACATGCCGGCGATGCCCCACAGCATGCCCCAGCCGGGGCTGAGCATCAGGAGCGAGGCGTAGCCGAACACACCCGGGACCATGGACCAACGCCAGAGCGGTCCCGATCCGAAGCGCTCGCCCATCGTTCTGGCGGTGATTCCGCCGACCGCTCCCCCCACCGACGCGGCTGCCAGCAGGAGCCCGAGCCATACCTCCGACTCGCCCAGCGTCCGCAGGACCAGGAGGACCAGGAGCGATGCCGCGATGTTGCCGCCGAGGTTCCAGAGCGCCGCATTGAGGAGGAGGGCGCGAAGGGGGGCCGTGCTGAACGTATAGCGGAGGCCCTCGTACATCTCGCGCGCGATCCGGCGATCGCTCTGCGGTTGGACGATCTCCTTGACGTCGAGACGCTGGATGGCGATGAGGGAAACGATCGACGCCAGCAACTGGACGATCAGCGTGTTCGAGGCGCCGGCCAGGGTGGTCAGCCATCCTGCCGCAGACCGGCCCGCTGCATCAGCAGCGGCACCGGATCCGGTGATGAGCCCGTTGCCCTCCATGAGCTCGTCGGGTGTCACCGCCTGCTGGACGAGAGCAGCATCCGCCAGCTGGAAGAAGACGGACGCGACTCCAGCGACGAACGCGGCAACGAACAGCAGGGGCACGCTGAGGAAATCGAGCCAATAGCCCACGGGCAGGAGACCCAGGACGGCGACACGGACACCGAGGGACGTCAGCATCACCGGTTTCCGAGGGAGTCGATCCACCCACACGCCGATCACGAGGCCGAAGAGGAGCCAGGGCAGGAACGTCATCCCGGCCAGAGCAGCCACTTCGAAGTTGCTGGCGTCGAGTTCCACTGCTGCGATGATCGGCAAGGCCACGGCGGCGACGGCGTTCCCGAGAACATTGAAGGTGCTGGAAGCCATGAGGGCACGGAAATTGCGGTTGCGCACCAGCAGGTGTTGCTTGGCCGTGCCCACAGCGCTCATCCGAACACCCTAACCGAGCGCGGCGATGGCCTCCGGACTATTCGGGCTTCCCGGCGCACACCATCTGGTGGCCCCTTGACGCCTCTGCCCCACTGCTCGACAATGGTTCGTTCCGGCAATGAACGACGTGTGGTCGACGCTCCCGATTACTCCCTCGGCTTAGTTGTCCACATCCGATTGCCGCAGGGATTCCGCGAACGGAAAATAGAACAGGGAGCCCCACCCCGCGGTCGTTTCCCCAGCAGAACCGCGGCGGTCGCGCTCTCGAGGCGGCTATAGACGCCGGGCGGTCCCCCACCTCTTGAGACCGGGTGGGGGGCCGTTTCTCAACGCGCCGTGTCACCGGCACAGGAGTTTCGCCGGCACGGGAGTGTCGGGGCCGGCCCGCTACCCCCAGCATACGGACCGGCCCGTCCCTCCCGCCGCGCTTGAAGAAGAGACCCGCGACGGTTTCTCCAGACTAGGCCCGGCCTTCATTTTCGACAACGCCGCAGGGGTCGAGCGAGCCGAACCGGCGGGCGTAAGCTCATCTGCTCCGGAGAAGTGCAATCAGCCGGCCGAGTCCGGCAGCACCTATCAGTAGGGCGCCTACGACGAACATCAACGCAAGCCACGGTTCAGGACCTTCACCATTCGCGACACCGATTCCCAGCCGCCGAGCGGCGACCACAAGGGCAATCAAGGACGCGCCGGCAATGGTCATGACGATGCGCCAACGAGTGCGCCTCTTACGGGTCATGGACCCACCCTAGATCGTTCCCCCGAACGGCACCGGTCAACGGCACAGCAGACGACGAAAGCGCCTCACCCTGAGGGGATGAGGCGCTTTCTGGTGTTGGGTCTAGTACGCGGTCTCGTCTGGGCCCGCAAGCACAGCGATCTCGTTCCTGACCAGCCGCACAAGCCGCCCGACGGCAGTCGCTCCGCCCTTCAAAAGTGCCAAGGTCGTTCACCTGTCCCTTCGTTGAGTTGCCCGAACTTCCCCCATGACCCATCTATACCGGGTCAACCTCCGATAAACATGAGAGGCGCACCGCTTGACCCTGCTTCCATTGCTGTGCAGGCGGTAGGGTCAGAAATCACCGTGCTTCACGCCCCGACGCGGAACGCCGAGCCCCCTCGTGTGGGGTAGGTCGGGTTCGTCAACGGAGAGTGATCTTCCTGGCATGCCTCGCAGAAGAGAGGTTCACAAAGCTCTCCGCAGCACTGGCACCTGTGCTCGTAATGTGACATGAACCACAGTAGGCATCCCGGCGGCGACTCGTCGCGAGTAGTGAGTACCTGTCGTTCTGAGCGCACTACTGTGTGGTCGGCGCGAGTTACGGTAGCCGGCCCGGTGCGAGCTCCGAGATCCGGTCGGCATCTCATCCTCCGGTCGACCGACAGGCACGACCCCCTGTTTCCCCCAGCGAGCGCTGGGTGGGTATCACCGCAGCGCTGGTGAGCCCCATGTGACCGGTGACGCCATCGGGTCGCCTGCTTCGAGGAACCATGTCGCTTCTTCATCGGCGGCCAACAGCTCGGTGCGCCACATCGCAACAATGCTGTCCCTCTGCTCAGCGGTCAGCCGAGGAAGACGCCTGCGGTGCAGACCGAACATCGCGGTCCTGTTGACGCCC
>JASLBS010000020.1 GCA_030146405.1 Arthrobacter sp. | reverse complement strand
CGGCATGATGGCACTGACCATCGGCCTCGCCTCCTGGGAACTGTTCCGGTTGCCGCGCAACTACAGCCGTGTGCAGACGCCGCTGGCCGTCGGAGCCGGGCTCGTGGCCGTCCTGTACCTGGGCCGATGCATCGCCTTCATGGTCGACGGCCCCGACGGCCCCGTCTTCACCACCTACTTCGGTTCGGGTATCACCGCCCTGATGACCCTCGTGCTGCTGGTGATCGTGGCCTTCAGCGCTGCCGCGCTCAGTTCCGAGCAGATCGCCACCGATCTTCGCGAACGGGCCGACCACGACGCCCTGACCGGCCTGCTCAACCGGGCCGGATTCCTGCACCTCGCACAGGCCCAGACCGATCGGCTCGCCCGGACGAGCAGCCCGGGGACGGTCATCCTCGCGGATCTCGACTTCTTCAAGACCGTCAACGACACCCACGGGCACGCCGCCGGGGATGCCGTCCTCGAAGCGTTCGCGAGCTCCGCCACGGAGACGGTCCGTTCCACCGATCTGGTGGGACGCTACGGAGGGGAGGAGTTCATCTTCCTCCTGCCCGGTGCCACGGTCGCGAGGAGTGAGGACATCGCACGGGACATCAGCACGTCGCTGCGCGGGCACTCCGAACACGGCGGGATGGACATGCCGACGGCGAGCTACGGCATCGCGTCGATCGAGGGCGCGGAGTACGACCTCGTGGCGGCCATCGCCGCGGCCGACCAGGCGCTGTACGCGGCGAAAGCCAGCGGACGGGACAAGTCCGTCCGGGCGATCAGGCCCGCCGGTGCAACCCCGGGTGCCGCGGCCGAACCGCCGCCCGCGGCCCTGCGTGTCGACTAGTTCCCCGCCGAAGCACCGGCCCTCGCTGCGGCGACGCGCTCGCCTAGGATGAAGACATGACTTATCAGCCTGCTGACGATCGCTATGACACGATGCCGTACCGCCGGGTGGGGAAGAGCGGGCTGCAACTGCCCGCGGTGTCCCTCGGGCTCTGGCACAACTTCGGGGACGACAAGCCGTTCGAGACGCAACGGGCCATCCTGCGCCGGGCCTTCGACCTCGGCGTCACCCACTTCGACCTGGCCAACAACTACGGGCCTCCCTACGGGAGCGCCGAGACCAACTTCGGTCGGCACCTGAAGGACGACTTCCGTCCCTTCCGCGACGAGCTCGTCATCTCCAGCAAGGCCGGGTACGACATGTGGCCCGGGCCCTACGGCAACTTCGGCTCCCGCAAGTACCTGCTGGCCAGCCTCGACCAGTCGCTCGAGCGCATGGGCCTGGACTACGTGGACATCTTCTACAGCCACCGACCCGACCCGGACACCCCGCTCGAGGAGACCATGGGAGCACTCGACACCGCGGTGCGCTCGGGCCGTGCCCTCTACGCCGGGATCTCCTCCTACTCACCCGAGAAGACCCTGGAAGCCGCCGCGATCCTCCGGGACCTCGGCACACCCTTGCTGATCCACCAGCCCTCCTACTCCATGCTGAACCGATGGACCGAGAACGGTTCGCCGAACCTGTACGAGGCGTTGGAGCAGTCCGGGGCCGGGTCCATCGCTTTCTCCCCGCTCGCGCAGGGACTCCTCACGAACCGGTACCTGGACGGCGTCCCCGCCGATTCCAGGGCGGCCGCCCATAAGTCCCTCTCCGAGGACCACCTGTCCGAGGACAACCTCCGACGGGTGCGGGGCCTGAACGAGATCGCAGGGCGGCGCGGCCAGACGCTGGCGCAGATGTCCATCGCCTGGGTACTGCGGAACCAGCCGAAGGGCACCCCGGTGACCTCGGCGCTGATCGGTGCATCGAGCGTGCGCCAGCTGGAGGACAGCCTGACCGCGGTGCAGAACCTCGACTTCTCGGCAGAGGAACTGCACGCCATCGACGAGTTCGCAGTCGAATCGGACATCAACCTGTGGGCGAGCGCGTCCGAGGCCTGATGCTCGCGGTCCGAGGAGCGGTTGCCAAGGACTGGCCTGCCATCTGGGCCATCCTGGAACCAGTCGCGCGTGCCGGTGAGACCTACTGCTGGGACACGTCGATGCAGGAGGAGGCCGGGCGGCTCGAGTGGTTGCCCGGCCCCGCCGGGGCTGATCCCACCCTGCAGGTCTTCGTGGCCGTCGAGGACGGCGTCCGGGTGGTGGGTACCGCCCAGCTCCACGCGAATCGCGGGGGCCCCGGCAGCCACGTGGCCAACGCCTCGTTCCTCGTGTCCGCCGACGCCGGCGGGAAGGGTGTGGGCCGGCGTCTGGCCGAGTTCGTGCTCGAGGAGGCGAAGGCTGCGGGCTACACCGCCCTGCAGTTCAACGCGGTGGTGCAGACCAACGAACGCGCGGTACGGCTCTGGAAGTCCCTGGGGTTCGACATCGTGGGCACGGTTCCGGGTGCCTTCCTGCACCCGACCGCAGGACCCACCGGTCTGCACATCATGCACCGGACGCTGTGACGGACCGCCGGGACGTCCCGCTCGCAGCACGGCGTCCGGCCCTCCCGGCCGCTCCCGGGCACCACGAGGGCGGTTGATCAAGCTCTCCAGGACGCCTTCAGACCGGGGAACGCCTCCTCGTAGCCTGTGAGGACCCGCACCGCTGCGTGGAAGGAGTCCACCAACGGATGCTCCGCGAGGGCGAGGACAGCGGCGTCCCGGTCCCGCTGTACGGCCGCACGGATGGTGTGCTGCTCCACGGCCTTCACCGCGGCCATGAGTCCCAGCTGGTGCTGGGTCAGCGGCGCAGCGGGTAGTGGCCGAGCGCCGTCGGCGTCCACCACGGACGGCACCTCGACCACGGCGTCCTCGGGTAACCCGGCGATCGTGGTGCCGTTCCTGACGTTCAGGATGAGCTCGGCGGGTAGGCCCGTGAGGAGTGCCCGCATCACCTTCAGGGCCATGAGCTCGTACCCGCCCCCGGCGAGGTCGGCGTCGTCCCGTTCCTCGTCGATTCCCCGGGCCTCGGCGAGATAGCCGGCCTCCCGTTCGAGCCTCGCCGCCTCCCAGACCCGGAGCGGATCGGGAGCAGCGAGCAGGCGCGGGTAGAGATCACGTTGCTGATCGCGCAGGATCTCCCCGCGGGTCCTGTCCGCCGCGCTGACCGACCGCAGCGCCTCCCGGTGGAAGTAGTAGTAGAAGAGGTACTCGTTCGGCAGGGCGCCGAGCATCCGGGGAAGATCCGGTCCGAACAGACGCCCCTCCTCGAAACTGCCGAGCCGGAGCGGATCGGCCAGGAGCGCGGGAAGATGGTCCGCGCCGTCCACGGAGAGCCCCCTCAACCAGCCGAGATGGTTCAGGCCCACGTAGTCGACGCCGGACATCGAGTCGCCGTGCCGGATACCTGCCGCGCGTGCGGCGCGCGCCACGAGTCCTGACGCCGAGTCGCAGATGCCCACCACCCTGCTGCCCAGCACCGCGGCGACTGCTTCCGTGACCATGCCCGCGGGATTGGTGAAGTTGACGAGGTGGGCCGCCGGGGCGTGCTCGCGCATCGCCGAGGCCACCCGCATCATGTCCGGGATGGAGCGCAGTGCGTAGGAGATCCCACCGGCACCGACGGTCTCCTGCCCCAGGAGGCCTGCCCCGAGTGCCACCCGCTCGTCGAGGATCCGACCTTCCACTCCGCCACTGCGGACCGCGGCGAAGACGATGTCCGCATCGGGCAGGGCCCCGGCGAGCGTGGCGGCCACGTGCACGGCGGGCGTGCCGGTTCTGTTGCTCCCGGGCATGGCCTGGAGGATGCGTGCGACCGCCCGTGCGCGGTCCGGGTCCGTGTCGAGGAGGACGACGTCGGACACGAGCCCGGAGAAACGTCCCGCAGAGAGTGCGCGGTACACCAGGGGTACCCGGAAACCACCGCCCCCCACGATCACGAGTCGTGCTCCCTGTCCGCTCGGCATCGGCGGGTACTCCCTTTCCTGGTCCGGTGTTCCTGCGGTACTGGGGTCCCGGCCCCCAGCCCCGGGTGGATGCGGCCCGGCACTCCCTCCCCGGGGCTCCGGCATGACCGGGAGCGCTGCCGCCGCAGTGTTCCTGAACCCTGCGGCGGAAGCACCACCGCGCGAAGACACCGCCTGGGAAGTATTCTGCCGTACATGTCCACACCGCATCGTTTCGATCCGCTGTCCGCCACCCGGACACCGGGGGGCCCGGAGTTCGATCTCCTGCTGGCCGGTCAGGTGTTCTTCGACATCATCTTCACGGGGCTCGAGCACCTTCCGTCCCCGGGGACGGAGGTCTGGGCGGACGGCATGGGATCGGGCCCGGGCGGGATAGCGAACCAGGCGATCGCGGCGAGTCGGCTGGGACTCCGCACCACCCTGGCCGCAGCCTTCGGTGACGACGGGTACGGGCAGTCGAACTGGGATGTGCTGCAGGACCAGGAGCAGGTGGACCTCTCGCGGTCCCGCGTCTTCGGGCAGTGGCACTCACCCGTCACCGTGTCCCTCTCGGTGCACCAGGACCGCTCCATGGTCACGCACGGGCATCCTTCACCGATGCGCGCCTCCGACCTGATCGGCTCGCCGCCCTCCTGCCGGGCCGCCGTCGTCAGCGTGGAGCAGGAGCTGGAGCCCTGGGCGCGGACCGCGGCAGCCGCCGGCACGAAGCTGTTCGGTGATGTGGGGTGGGACCCGGCGGGGGAGTGGGCTCCCGAGACGCTGACGTCGCTGGAGTACTTCCACGCGTTCATGCCCAACGGGGTCGAGGCGATGGCCTACACGCGGACCGAGGACCCCTGGGCCGCGCTGTACGCCCTCGCCGATCGCGTGCCGGTGGCCGTGGTGACGGTGGGTCAGCAGGGCGCCATGGCGATCGACTCGCTGACCGGCGAGGAGGAATGGGTTCCGGCGCTGCCGGTGTCCGCCTACGATCCCACGGGGGCCGGGGATTGCTTCGGCGCGGCGTTCGTGATGGCTGATCTGGCCGGGTTCCCGCTCGCCGACCGCCTGAGTTTCGCCAACCTCTGCGCCTCGCTGTCCGTGCAGCACGTGGGCGGCTCGCTCGCAGCTCCCGGGTGGGGTGACATCGCCGACTGGTGGCACCGGGTCAACGCAGGGCGCGACGGCGTGCGGAAGCAGTGGCTGCGCCGTTACGCCTTTCTCGAGGAGCTCGTCTCGGACGTTCCTACCGAAGCCGTCCGCAGGGCGACGGCGACGATCGCGCGGCAGTCGGACGCCGCGCCGTCGTCGGTCCGGTCGGAGCAGCACGGGGACCTGTCCGCCGAGTTCTGAGGAACCGGCGCATCAGAGGGGCCGGGGGCGCCCGGTCATCCCCTGAGCGCCACCGCCTCGCCGAGCCAGCGCGCGTACCGCGCCCACGGGTCGTCGACCCCGGCAGCGAGCCCGGCAACGTGCGCGAGCAGGTCCGGTGCGGAGTCGAACCATTCGGAACGGCCCCTGCGCAGGTGGTCGAACTCGCCGTGACGGCGGTGCTCCACCAAGCGGTCACCGCGCTCGAACGCGAGGACCTCGTCGTGCCAGATCCGGCGGAGGCGCTGCTGCGGGTTCGCCGTGGTCCCGATCTTGATCCGGTCCTGGAATCGGAGGTAATAGACCACGTCCACGCGCGGTGGCGGCACGTCGTCATCGAGCACATCACCGACCCGCCATTCGCACGCCGCGCACACCCACCCGGAGGGGTACCGCACCCCGAGCCGGGAGCCGCAGACCCGGCAGCCGCCCGGCAGCACGTCGCAGTGGCCCACTTCACCGTCGGCCCACTCCGCCACCTCGGCGGCATGGGCCAGGCACAGCGGGAACGGTGAGGTGCCGGTCTCCCTGCCGCAGGGACGCCCGGTGGAATCCGGCAGGATGCAGCGGGGTCCACCCGGGACGACGTCGAACACAGTTTCGATTGTGTCGCGGGCGACACCCGCCCGCAAGCTCCGGGGACCGGCCGCTGCCCACCCGGGTGGAGCGGTGGGAACGGCGGGAGGCGAGCCGGGAGAACTGGCAGAATAGGGCGGGTGACCTATCCCGAGCGCGTGGCAGAGATCGACCTCGAGGCCCTGCGGCACAATGTCCGCCACCTCCGCGATATCGCGCATCCGGCCCGGGTCATGGCCGTGGTCAAGGCGGACGCCTACGGACACGGTGCTGTCCCGGTGGCCCGGGCGGCGCTCGAAGCGGGAGCCGCGTGGCTCGGCGTGGCGCACATCCACGAGGGCGTGACGCTCCGCGCAGCGGGTATCGAGGCGCCCATCCTGGCCTGGCTGCATTCGCCCGGATCGGACTTCACCGCCGGGGTGCAGCACGGGCTGGACCTCGGGATCTCCGGATGGGAACTCGAGCACGTGGTCGCCGCCGCCCGCGAACTGGAGCGCCCCGCCATCGTGCACCTGAAGATCGACACGGGGTTGGGCCGCAACGGGTGCCCGCCGGAGCAGTGGGAGGCGTTGCTGAGCAGGGCCGTGGCCTACCAGGAGGAGGGGCTGATCCGGGTGGTGGGGATCTTCTCGCACCTGGCCGTGGCCGACGAACCCTCCCGGCCGGAGACCGACCTCCAGGTCCAGGCCTTCCGCGAGGCCGTCGCGGCGGCGGAGAACGCCGGGATCGACGTCGAGGTCCGCCATCTGGCCAACACCCCCGCGACGCTCTCGCGGCCCGACTGCCACTTCGACCTCGTGCGTGTGGGTCTCGGCATGTACGGTCTCTCGCCCTTCTCCGACCAGGGCTCCGCCGACCTCGGTCTCCAGCCCGTGATGACCCTCAGCACCATCGTCTCCAACTGCAAGGAGGTACCTGCGGGTCAGGGGGTGTCCTACGGGTACGCCTACCGCACCCAGAAGCCCACCACGCTGGGCCTCATCCCCGTGGGCTACGGCGACGGCGTACCGCGCATCGCCACGGGTGCCCCGGTGCTCGTGGACGGGCGGATGTACCCGGTGGTGGGACGCATCGCCATGGACCAGTTCGTCATCGACTTCGGCGCCACGGGCCTCGTGGACTCACCGGACACCCCGCTCGGAGCGCGCGCCGTCCTGTTCGGCGGCGCCGGCGCCCCCGCCGTCGAGGACTGGGCGGCGGCGGCCCAGAGCATCAACTACGAAGTGATCACGCGGATCAGCGACCGCGTGGAGCGGGTCTACCTCGACGACGGAGGGTCATTCCATGCCGGGAACTCCTGAGTGGTCGGAGGTCCGCGACGTGGGTTCGGCAGCCGAGCTGCAGGCCTTCGCCGAGGCCCTGGCGTTCCACCTGCGCCCGGCTGATCTCCTGGTCCTCTCCGGTGAGCTCGGTGCGGGGAAGACCACCTTCACGCAGGGCCTGGGGCGTGGCCTCGCTGTCCGGGAGCGGATCATCTCGCCCACCTTCGTGCTCGTGCGTCAGCATCCGTCCACCGGTGGGGGCCCGGGCCTCGTCCACGTGGACGCCTACCGGCTGGACAGCGCCGCGGCCATCGACGACCTCGACCTCGAAGCGACCCTGGACGCGAACGTCACGGTGGTCGAGTGGGGGGCCGGCCGGGTGGAGCACCTGAGCGGGAGTCGGCTCCACATCGGCATCGAGCGGCCCCTCGGTGCCTCCCGCACCGCAGGGCACGACGCCGGGCCGGTCACCGAGTTCGACGACGACGGCGTGGACGAGGTGCGCACCGTCACCCTCACGGCCTACGGGCCCGGGTGGCGGGGACGGCACCCGGTGCTGTCCCTCGACTAGGCTTGACAGGTGCTTCTCCTCGCCCTCGATACCTCTGCTGCGGCAACGGTCGCGCTCCTGCGGGACGACGACGTCATCGGCAGGTTCGTCAGCTCGGACACGCGCTCGCACGCGGAGGTGCTGGCACCCGCGGTGCAGCGTGTCCTCGGCGATGCGGGGGTGGCAGGGCCGGAGCTGGACGGGATCATCGCCGGCGCGGGGCCCGGCCCGTTCACCGGACTGCGCGCCGGCCTCGTCACCGCGCGCACCCTCGCGTTCGTGTGGGGCGTGCCCCTCCACGGGGTCATGAGCCTCGACGCCCTCGCTTTCGAGGTGACCTCGAGCGGCGGCGTCCCGGCCGGACACCGGTTCCTCGTGGGCACGGACGCCCGGCGCCGGGAGATCTACTGGGCCGCCTACCGAGCTCCCTCGCGATCCGGCCTGCTGCCCGAACTCCTCGACGGTCCGCAGGTGGGCACCGCCGCTGCCGTGGGGAAGGACGCGCCGCTCGTAGGGCGTGCAGCAGGGCTGTACCCGGAGGACGTCGACGGACTCCCGGCCTTCGCGTCGTCGGACCCGGATGCGGCCTTCCTCGGTCAGGTGGCCCGACTCCGCCTCCTTGCGGGGGAGCCCCTGCTCGACACCTCACCGCTGTACCTCCGCGGGTCGGACGCACAGGTGCCCGGCCCGAGGAAGCGGGCGACGTCGTGAACTTCCTTCTCCGGGACATGGCCTTCGAGGACATCGAGATGATCGGGAAGCTGGAGAACGAACTCTTCCCCACGGACGCATGGCCGCTCGAGATGTTCTACTCCGAGTTCTTCCAGCCGGACTCCCGGCGCTACCTCGTGGCGGAGGTGGACCACCGGGCGGTGGGCTACGCGGGATTGATGGTCATCGACACGACCGCCGACATCCAGACCATCGGGGTGCTGCCCCGGTTCGAGGGCCAGGGGATAGGACGCGCGATGCTCACCGAGCTGCTCGCCGAAGCCCGACGTCGCGGGGCGGACAACGTGATGCTCGAGGTGCGGGCCGACAACCCGCGGGCCCAGCAGCTGTACACGCGCTTCGGTTTCGAACAGATCCACACGCGGCGGAAGTACTACCGTGACGGCGTGGACGCCTGGATCATGAGGCTCCTGTTGCCCGCAGAGGGAGAACCGAAAGCATGAACACCGCACAGCCCCTGATCCTCGGGATCGAATCCTCCTGCGACGAGACCGGTGTCGGGGTGGTGCGTGGCACCGAGCTCCTGACCAACACGGTATCCTCCTCCATGGCCGAGCACGTCCGGTTCGGCGGAGTGATCCCGGAGATCGCCTCCCGCGCACACCTCGAGGCCTTCGTCCCGACCCTGCGCGCCGCGCTCGACGACGCCGGCGTTCCGCTCGCCGACATCGACGCGATCGCCGTCACCGCCGGCCCGGGGCTCTCAGGGGCGCTCATGGTCGGTGTCTCCGCTGCCAAGGCGCTCGCCGTCGCCACGGGCAAGCCCCTCTACGCGATCAACCACCTGGTGGCACACGTGGGCGTGGGGGTGCTGGGCGGGACCTTCCCCGACGGCCTGCCGGAGAACCTCGGGGCACTGCTGGTCTCCGGTGGCCATACGGAGATCCTGCGCGTCAGGGACATCGCCGGCCGGGTGGAACTGCTGGGGTCCACGATCGACGACGCCGCGGGCGAGGCGTACGACAAGACGGCCCGGATCCTCGGACTCGGCTATCCCGGCGGACCGGCGATCGACCGCCTGGCGCAGGAGGGCGATGCGAGAGCCATCCGGTTCCCGCGGGGGCTCTCCCAGCCGAAGTACATGGGCTCGGCGGAGGAGCCCGGCCCGCACCGGTACGACTGGTCGTTCAGCGGCCTGAAGACCGCCGTGGCCCGCAGCGTGGAGCAGTACGAGGCGGCAGGACTGGAGGTGCCGGTGGCGGACATCGCCGCGTCCTTCCAGGAGGCGGTGGTGGACATCATCTCCACCAAAGCGGTGCTGGCATGCCGGGAGCACGGCATCACGCATCTCCTGCTGGGCGGGGGAGTGGCCGCCAACCGGCGCCTGCGCGAGCTGACGGAACAGCGGTGCGCCGCCGCAGGAATCAGGCTCACCGTCCCGCCTGCGTCTCTGTGTACCGACAACGGTGCCATGGTCGCAGCACTCGGGGCGCAACTGGTGATGAACGGCGCGCGCCCGAGCGGGATCGGTTTCGGCACCGATCCGGGTCTGCCCGTGACGAGCATCGTCCTCGCCGCGTCCTGACACCTCGTTCCTGCGTCCTACGCTTCACGACCCGGATAATAGTTAGACAGACTAGCTGTACAGTTTATGAGTGAACAGCTAGGTTTGAGGCAGGTCAAGAAAGTGGCCAGCCCCCTGACCTGAAGGTCAATGCCATGACGCTCGCTTCTCTCCCCGTCGCACCACCCGAGGCCACCGCTCCGGCGATGCCTGCTCCGAACGGCGACCAGGCCCCCGATTCTCGGACCGTACCGGCGAACTCCACGGAGCCGGCCCCGTCCGCCGGCTCGTCCCAGCTGCCGCCCGTACCCACCTCCCTCGAGGACGCCACGACGCGCCAGCTACGGCGCTGGAGCAACCAGCTGTACAGGCTGCTGGACACGGATGGTCCTCCGTTCGGCGTCCGTGAGGACTGCTACCGCGTGGCAGCCGAACTGGAACTGCGCGAGGAGCGGGCTCGCAACGGCTCCGCCAGCCCGGCCCGCCGTGATGCCTTCCGCGACAACCCGGCGAACCGGCGCTTCGAACTGTTCCAGAACGGAATGCTGGCCGGCTATCTCGCCTACACCCTGCGTGCCGGTGCCCTGCGACTCCACCGGACGGTCGTCACCGAGGCCTTCGAGGGCACGGGTGCAAAGAGCGTGCTGATCAGGAAGGTGCTCCTGAACGCGCACAAGCGCAGGCTCGCGGCCTTCCCGTACTGCACCGAGGTGCAGACGTTCCTCCGGGAGAACCCGGAGTTCAGGACCCTGATCGCCCACTGATCCGGACCGGGTGCGCCGGTCTGCCCGCCGTGATGTGTCCCGGCAAAGCTGGATGCACGAGCGGAGCCGTACAGGGAAGGGCCGGATCGTCGAGGCGATCCGGCCCTTCCCTGTACGTGCGAGTCCTACTGCACCTCGGCGCTACTTGATGCGCGGTGCACCTGTCAGCGGGTCGATCGGATCCTGACCCGTGCGGACGTCGTCGTGCAGTATCCCGCTGTCGGACGGAACACCCGTGCCCGGGACCCCGTCCACGGCCGGCACGGCATCCACGGGGGCATCGTCGACCGGCACCACCCGATCCAGCGGCTCCACATCGTCCGGCGCTGCGTCGACCAGCGGCGCGCTCTCCGGTACCACGGGCACGACGACGGGGGAACCCGTTGCTGCAGGTTCGGCCGGGGCAACGCTCGTCACCTCGTCGGAGTCGTCCTTGTTCTTACCGGCTGCCGCTGCTGCAACACCGGCGACGGCTGCTGCTGCAGCCACGCCGACGCCTGCAGCCACCTTGCCGGACACGCCGGCCTTGCCACTGTCTCCGCGCGACTGCTCGGCGTCATCGGTGGTGGGGGTTCCGGGGCTGCCGGTCACGCTGCCGCGCCAGGCACCCGTGGCGTAGCTCTCCGACTCGATGAACTCCTTGAACCTCTGGAGGTCCGCCTTGGCCTGGTTCTCCACCACGTTGAGCTTGTCGCCGACCTTCTCCACCAGCCCCTCGGGCTCGTACTCGAGGAGCAGGTTCACGCGGGTCGTTCCACCGAGGTCCTCGAAGGACACCGTGCCGGCGTTGGTGGCACCCTCGGTGGCTGCCCAGGACACTTTGAGATCAGGGACCTGCTCGAGGATCCTCGCCTGCCACTGGCGGCGTATGCCACCGATCTCGGCGATCCACTCGAGGCGGTTGTCACCGAGCTGGGTGATCTGCCGGATGCCACCCATGAAGTGGGGGAACTCCTCGAACTGCGTCCACTGGTTGTACACGGTTGTCACCGGAAGATTCACTACGACAGTTTCTTCGACCTTCGTGCTCATCATGCCTCCCTCTGCTGGCTGCGGTGCCGACGACGATCACATCGTCAGCATGCTTAGTTTACGGTGCGGTAGGAGAGCTGGCCAGTGGGGAGGGCGAACAGCGGGCAACGGAACCGGCCGATGCCCGTCGCCTCAGGAGGGCGGGTCGCCGATCTCGGTGTACCGGCGGCGCCAATCGCGGCCTTCCTCTCCGCCGTAGAGGGTCCAGTACTCACGTCCCGATGTGATCAGTCCGTCGGCCAGGGTCCAGATCGAGACGACCCGGAAGATGCCGACGTCCTCCTGCGGCATCTGTACCTCGGACACCACCACCTCCCCCGCGTCGTAGACATTGAGGACGTCGATGCTCCACCCGTTCGGACGCTGCGAGTTGACCGCCACCATGTTGTCCCTGCCGCGGATGATCTCGCGCGTGACGGGCCACGACACTTCCACGCCCTCGGCGAGCGTCTGCCCCACGGCGGCCCAGTCCCGGCGCCATACGGACTGCCAGTACTGCCGGACAACTTCGCTGGATTCCATGTGCCGATGCTACAGGCGGGCGTTCAGGCAGGGTGCCCCAGGTGCGGGGAGACGTGTCCCTCGAAGCCGGCGATGGTCCGCTCCACGGCCGTTACTGGCGCGGTGTCCCAGATGTCCTGATTGAAGATCTCGACCTCGACGTCACCCGCATAGCCGGCGGCCTCGACGGCTGCGGTGATGGCCGCGAAGTCGATCACGCCGTCGCCGGGGTAATGACGCGAGAGGAGCACATCAGCGGCGAGGGGAGTGGCCCAGTCGCACACCTGGTAGCTCGCGATGCGGTTCTCGGCGCCTGCACGGGCGATCTGCGCGGACAGTTCCGGATCCCACCAGACGTGGAAGGTGTCCACGACCACTCCCACGGACGTCGCCGGGAACGGCGCGGCCAGGTCGAGGGCCTGCTTCAGCGTGGAGATGACCGCGCGGTCGGAGGCGTACATGGGGTGGAGCGGTTCGAGGGCGAGTGTCACCCCGGCGGCGTGCGCCTCGGGCACCAGTTCCGCCAGCGCATCCTGCACCATGGCCCGAGCTCCTGCGATGTCCCTGGAGCCCTGGGGCAGACCACCGGCCACCATCACGAGGACCGCGGCGGAGCCGGCCGCACCTGCGGCGGCGAGCTGCGCCGTCTCCTCGATGGCACGGCGATTGTCGTCCATGGCAGCGCGGCGGGCCTCGCCCTCCGGCACCGTGAAGAAACCACCGCGGCAGAGACTCGAGAACCGCAGACCCGAATCGGTGAGGAGTTGTGCGGCGCCGGGCAGCGATGCCGCCTGGACGGAGTCACGCCACAGGCCGATGCTCGTGATCCCGGCGTCGGCGGTCACCTGCAGGGCGTCGGCGAGCGGCGCGTACTTGATGGTGGCCTGGTTGATGGAGAGGCGCGCGTCCGGCGTC
>JASLBS010000011.1 GCA_030146405.1 Arthrobacter sp. | reverse complement strand
CCACGAACGCTCCACCCCTGAAGCACCGCCCCGGACGCTGGATCGACAACTGGGACGCCGAGGACACCACGCAGTGGAACAGCGGGGGCAGGTCCATCGCGAAGCGGAACCTCCAGTGGTCCATCGCCTGCGAGTTCCTCGGGTTCGTGGTCTGGCAACTGTGGTCGGTCGTCGTCGTCTATCTCCCCGCCGCCGGCTTCACCTTCACCACGTCGCAGATCTTCTGGTTGATCTCCATCCCCTCCCTGGTCGGCGCCACCCTCCGGATCCCGTACACCTTCATGGTGCCGAAGCTCGGGGGCAGGAACTGGACGGTCATCTCGGCGCTCCTCCTCCTGATCCCCGCCGGAGGCCTCGCGATCTGCGTCTCCAACCCCGAGACCCCGTTCGGGGTCATGCTCGCGGTCGCGGCGCTCGCCGGCTTCGGGGGCGGCAACTTCGCCAGCTCCATGGCCAACATCACCTTCTTCTACCCGGCCAGGGAGAAGGGCTGGGCGCTGGGCCTCAACGCGGCGGGAGGCAACCTCGGAGCCGCTGTGGCCCAGTTCGTCGTACCCATCGCCGTCGCCCTGGGTGCCGCCGCCACCCTCAACCTGCCGCTCGCCGGCTGGATCTGGGTGCCGCTGATCCTGGTGGCCGCCTTCGGCGCCTGGAAGTACATGGACAACCTCTCCAGCGCGAAGAGCGACCTCGCCGGCTCCCTGGCCGCCCTCCGCGAACCGCACCTGTGGATCATGGCCCTGCTCTACATCGGCACGTTCGGCTCCTTCATCGGCTTCGCCGGGGTCTTCCCGAAACTCATCGCCGACACCTTCCCCGCCTTCTCCGAGATCGCCATGGGGCCCGCCACCCTGACCCTCGCCTTCCTCGGGCCGCTGGTCGGATCCCTCGCCCGGCCGCTCGGGGGGCGGCTCGCCGATCGCTTCGGTGGAGCGCTCATCACCGTCGCGGCGTTCGCCGTCATGGCCGCGATCGCGCTCGCCGTCGTCTGGACCCTCCCCCTGGCCGACTTCTGGCTCTTCCTCGGACTGTTCCTCGTGCTCTTCGCCGCAGCCGGTGCCGGCAACGGCGCCACCTACCGCATGATCCCCGTGATCTTCGCCCGCCGGGGAGCCGCAGCCGGTTCGCTGGAACTGCGGGAATCCGTCGGCACCGCCCGTAAGTCGGCAGCGGCCCTCGGCCTCATCTCGGCCATCGGTGCCTATGGGGGATTCCTCATCCCGCAGGTGCTCAACGCCTCGAAGAGCGCCTCCGGCAGCTACGACGGCGCGTTCTACGGCTTCGTGGCCGGATACGTCCTGATGCTGGCCGTGACCTGGTTCTTCTACCTCCGCCGCTCCTCGACGCTCGGCAAGGTCTGACCGATGCTGCAGCAGGCCGGGACCGGGACGCACTGCCCCTACTGCGCCCTCCAGTGCGCCATGACCGTCACGGCGGGACACAGGCACGACGCCGACAGTCACAGTCACAGTCACAGTCACGACGGCGACGTGACCGTCACCGGACGCGAATTCCCCACCAACCGCGGTGGACTCTGCCGGAAGGGCTGGTCCGCAGCCGAGCTGCTCCGCCACCCGGACCGCCTCACCGCTCCCCTGCTGCGCGGGGAGGACGGCGTGCTGCGCGCCGCGGCCTGGGAGGACGTCCTCACCCTGGTCGCCGAGCGCGTCCGGACCACCCAGGCGCAGCACGGCCGGGACGCCGTCGCGGTCTTCGGCGGTGGGGGCCTCACCAACGAGAAGGCGTACACGCTCGGCAAGTTCGCGCGCCTGGCGCTGCGCACCTCCCGCATCGACTACAACGGCAGGTTCTGCATGTCCTCCGCCGCAGCTGCGGGGAACCGGGCCTTCGGCGTGGACCGCGGCCTCCCCTTCCCCCTCGAGGACCTCGGCGCCGCCTCCGTGATCCTGCTCCTCGGCTCGAACGCCGCCGACACCATGCCGCCGTTCGTCCAGCACCTCCGCGGGGCGCAGGCGGCCGGCGGCCTGATCGTCGTCGACCCCCGGCGCTCGTCGACCGCGCGACTGACCGAGCAGGGCAAGGGCGTCCACCTGCAGCCCACCCCGGGGACCGACCTCGCGCTCTTGCTCGGGATCGCCCACGTGGTCGTCACCGAGGGCCTCGAGGACCGCCGTTTCCTCGAGGCGCGGGCATCCGGTTACGACGACGTCGCACGCGGCCTCACCCGCTGGTGGCCCGAACGGGTGCAGGGCATCACGGGTGTTCCCGCGACCGCGATCCGGGCGACCGCCAAGCTCCTCGCGGAGGGTGCACGCCGGGGCGCTATGGGCGGCGCCGGCGCCTACATCCTGACCGGCAGGGGGATCGAGCAGCATGCCGACGGTACCGACACCACCACGGCCGCCATCAACCTCGCCCTGCTCCTCGGCCTGCCGGGTACGGCGCACAGCGGTTACGGGACGCTCACCGGGCAGGGCAACGGCCAGGGTGGCCGGGAGCACGGCCAGAAGGCCGATCAGCTTCCCGGGTACCGCAGGATCACCGACCCCGCTGCCCGTGCCCATGTCGCCTCGGTCTGGGGTGTGCCCGAGGAGGCGATACCCGGTCCCGGCCTCCCCGCCGTCGAGTTGCTCGCCTCCCTCGGCAAGCCGGGCGGCACCCGCTGTCTCTTCGTCCACGGTGCGAACATCGCCGTCTCTGCTCCGAACGCCTTCACGGTGATCGACGGACTCCGCTCTCTCGACTTCCTCGTCGTCTCCGACTTCTTCCTCTCGGAGACCGCGGCCCTGGCCGACGTCGTCCTGCCGGTACTCCAGTGGGCGGAGGAGGAGGGAACCGTGACCAACCTCGAGGGTCGGGTCCTGCGCCGTCGCCGCGCGGTCGACCCGCCCGCGGGTGCACGCGGGGAGCTCTGGATCATGCAGGAGCTCGCACGGCTGCTCGATGCTCCCTCCCTGTTCAGCGAGGACCCCGAGACCATGTTCGACGAGCTCGCCCGCGCGAGCGCCGGCGGCCCGGCCGACTACTCCGGACTCGACTACCACGTGCTCGACGGCGACACCCCCGCCTACTGGCCCTACCCCGTGGGCAGCACCGGAACACCCCGCCTGTTCCTCGGTGCCTTCGCACACCCGACGGGCCGGGCCACCCTGGTGCCGGTCGCACCGCGGCTCGACGCGGACACGGCCCGGGTCCCCGCCCCGCTGCTCCTGGCCACCGGCCGCCTTCTCGAGCACTACCAGTCCGGCACGCAGACGCGGCGTGTCCCGGAACTGCTCACGGCGCAGCCCGAAGCCCGGCTGCAGCTCCACCCGGCCACGGCGCAGGACCTCGGCGTCGCGCAGGGTGACGCCGTGGTGGTCACGAGCGCCTCCGGCGAGGCGCACGCCGTCGCCGAGGTCACGGCGGACATCCGCCAGGACACGGTGTTCCTCGCCTTCCACTACCCGGGAGCGGGAACCGCCAACCTCCTCACGGGCAGCTCGACGGATCCGGTCTCGGGCATGCCGGAGTTCAAGACGACGCCGGTGCAGGTGTCCGTTCCACCGGCCCGCGCGGGCCACGAGGGTGCGGCCCAGCGGGAGGTCTTCGCATGAGCGATGCCGGAACCCCTGTTCCTGAACGGATCGTCGTGGTGGGCTTCGGTCCCGTCGCCGCCCGGCTCATCGAGCACCTCGAGCCGCTCGTCGCCGCCGGCACCGTCGCCCTGACCGTCATCGGCCAGGAGCAGGACGCCGCCTACAACCGGGTGCTCGTCGCGGACGTCGCCGTCGGCCGCACCCGCGAGTCCGCCATCCGGCTCGCCGACGCCGCGTCGCTCAGGGCGATGGGCGTCGACGTCCGGCTGGGAACCCATGCTGCGAGGGTGGACCGCCCCTTCCGGCGGGTCGTCCTCGATGACGGACAGGCCATCGGCTACGACCGCCTGGTCCTCGCTACCGGGGCACGTCCCGTCCTGCCCCGGCTCGATGGGCTCGACGACGCGCACCCCCTCCCCTCGGGCGTCGGCTTCCTCCGGGATCTGCGCGACGCACGGGCCGTGTCGGCGGCCCTGGCCGCCGGGCAACGCATCGTGGTGCTGGGTGGGGGCATCCTCGGCATCGAGGCCGCCCTCGCCGTGGCCGAGGAGGGAGGACGCGTCACGCTCGTCCACAACGGCCGGGCACCCATGGAACGCTTCCTCGGTGAAGGCGCACGGGTCCTGTCCGCGGACCTGACCGACGCCGGCATCACCGTGGTGGGCGGTACCTCCACCGGGATCATGCTGACCCACGGACACTTCTCGGGGCTCACCCTCGACGGCGGGACCGTCGTCGAGGGCGGCGCCCTCGTGCTCGCCTGCGGTGTCCGCCCGCGAAGCGAACTCGCCGACGGCTGCAACCTGAACACCGCCGCCGGTATCCTCGTGGACCACGAACTCCGCGCCCTGGACACCCTGGACATCTGGGCGGTCGGTGACTGCGCCGAGGTGCGCTGCTGGGACGGTTCCTGCCCGGCCTGCAGCGGCATCACCACCCCGCAGGGCCTGATCGGACCGGGCTGGCAGCAGGCGGACCAACTCGGCAGGGCCTTCATCGCAGAGCTCTCCGATGCCCCCGCCCCCGTAGCCGGCCTTCCCGACCGGCGCGACGCCGTCCTGGCCCTCAAGGCCCGTGGCGTGGACGCCGTCTCCGCGGGCGAGACGGACGCGGATCCGTGGTCGGTGGACCCCGGTCTCGCCGTCGCGGTGTGGGCCGATCCCGGGCACGGTCGGTACGTGAAGATGGTGACCCGCGACGGGGTACTCACCGGTCTCGTGTGCGTGGGGATGCCACGGACCGGCGCCGAGCTGGTCCTGCTCTTCGAACGTGGCAGCGAACTCCCCGCCGACCGTTCCAGTCTCCTGCGGCTCGACAGCATCGAGGGGCCGGCCGCAGCGCTGCCACCCGGACCGGATGCGACCCTGTGCAGGTGCGCGGGAGTGACCCGGGGAACCGTGCAGGAATTCGTGCACTCGGGGTGCGCCACCGTGAAGGACGTCTCGGCGGGCACACGGGCGGGAACCGGCTGCGGCGGCTGCCACGACGACATCCGTACCCTGATCGAGGGGCATTTCGCCGTGGTGGCCCCGTGACGCCGCATGTGCCGCGGCACAGGGACGCGGGCTGGGACGGGAACATGGGCGCGGCTAGACGTGCAGCCGGTACCCGCGCTTGACGACCGTCTCGACCAGGCCCGGATCGGGCAGGGACTTCCGCAGGCGGTTCACGTTCATGTCGAGTGCGTGGCCGGCGCCCGCCGGAGTGAGGAGGGCGGTCAGGGCGTCGCGGCTGAGGACGGCGCCCCGTGCCGAGAGCAATGCCTTGAACAGCACGAGCTGCGCCGGAGCGAGCTCCACCGTCGCCTCCCCCACGCGCACTGATCGTCCCCGGACCTCGACCCGACCGCACCGCGTGGCGAACTGCTCCACGTGGTGCTCAGCGAGGTGGTCGCAGACGAGCCTGATGAGCGCTCCCATCCGGAAGCGTTCCGGGACGATCGGCTCGATACCGGCGTCCAGCAGGGGTTGCGCGGTGACCGGTCCCACCGCGGCTGCGAGCACCGTGTGCCGGAACCTCCGGATCAGTTCCTCCTGCAGCCCCTGCTCCGCGGCCGTACTGAACAGGGCGTCCACCGCGGGTGCGCTCGTGAACGTCACGCAGTCCAGCTGCCCCGCGCACACGGCGTCGATCAGCCGGGGCAACCGTTCGGACCCCTCGGGCTTGATCCACCGGTACGGGGTGACCGTCAGCAGGGTGGCTCCCGCGCTGCGGAGCCGCGCCAGCTGGTGCTCGTCGGCGTAGGCGTGCAGCTGCACGCCGATGGTGAGGCCGGAGAGATCCTGCTGCAACAGCTGGTCCACGAGGGTGGCGGTGGTCTCGTCGGAACTGATACCGACGTCGTCGAGCCCGGCCGCCCGCACCGCTCCCCTGGCCTTCGGCCCACGGACGTAGATGCCACCGCCTGCGAGCACGTCGAGGAGATCGTCCCCGAGGCCTGCGGCGTCCGCGGCCTCGAACCAGCGGCGCATACCGTACGCCGTGGTGATGACGAAGAGGTCCGGCCGCGCCGCGACCATCGCAGCGGTGTCCTTGAGCAGTTCCACGTCCTCCGCGATCGGCGCGATCTTCAATGCGGGCGCGTGGAACACCGAGGCGCCGCGCCGTTCGAGCGCGTCGATCAGGTCACCGGAGCGGCGATCGGACGTGACCCCGATCCGGAATCCGGCGAGCTGGCCTGTCCTGCCGTCCGGGCGCGCCACCTCCGTCATGACGCCAGCGCCCCGGTCAGGTGCGCCAGTTCCGGAACGCGCCGGAGGTCGAGGCCCACCCGGACCACCTCCCCGATCACGAGGACGGCCGGTGACTGGCAGCGCGCGGAGCCGGCGGCGGTGACGATCGTGGCGAGCGTTCCCGCCGTCGTCCGCTGGGACGCACTGTAGCCCCGCTCGATCACGGCCACCGGCATGTCGGTCCTCATTCCGGCCCGGCCGAGCCCCGCCACGAGCTGCGGGAGGGTGGAGACCCCCATGAGGACCACGATGGTGCCACCGAGACCCGCGAGGTGTTCGTGCTCGCGCTCCGTGAGCGGGGCGTGCCCCGACACCACGGTGAACAGGTGGCTGACCCCTCGGTGCGTGACAGGGATGCCGGCAGCGGCCGGTACCGCGATGGCCGAGCTGACCCCCGACACCACGCGGCAGGGGACCCGCGCGGCGACGCAGGCGGCGAGTTCCTCGCTGCCGCGCCCGAAGACGAAGGGGTCGCCGCCCTTGAGTCGCACCACGGAGCGCCCGGCGAGCGCGTGCTGGACCAGGAGGCCGTTGATGGCGTCCTGCGGTACGCGGTGGTGGCCGGGCAGCTTGCCCACGTCCACGAGCTCCGCCGCGGGGGCGAGTTCCGCGAGCGCGTCGGTGGGGGCGAGACGGTCGAAGAGCACCACGTCGGCCTCCCTGAGCGCTGCGGAGGCGTCCAGCGTCAGGAGTCCGAGCAGCCCGGGTCCACCACCGATCAGGGTCACGTGCCCGTTCACCGTGGCCGGTGCTTCGCGGGTGAGCAGTGCACCGGCAGTGCGGCAACGATCCCGGAGGTCGTCGGTCGTGGATTCCGCGCCGGACTCGTCGTCCCCGACCACCACTACGAGCACCACGTCCTCGAGGACTGCCGCCGTGCAGGTTCCTGCATGCTCGTGCCGCTCCACCACGGCACCGGTCCTCCGGTAGCGTGCCGTCACCCGGCGCGTCTCCGATTCGGTCCCGATCACCAGCACGCGGCGTCCTGCCAGATCGATGTCCACCTGCACGTCTCAGCCCTCCAGGGTTCCGGTCGCGGAGCGGACGGGGATCGCCGCTCCGAGTCCTACCCGCTTGGCCTGAGCCTCGATCTCCGCAGGGGTGGCCGGACGGCGCTGCCCCCGTTCCTCGACCAGGACGATCGAGGAGTCCGCCGCATCCGGGGCGTTGACGAAGGACCGGAACCGCCGGAGCCGGTCCGGATCCTTCAGCGTCGCCGCCCATTCGTCCTCGTAGTGCTCCACGTGCCGGGCCATCGCCGCCTCCAGGTCCGCGCCGATGCCGAGGGAGTCCCCGATGACGACGTCCCGCACGTGCTCGAGGCCGCCGTCGAGCTCCTCCATCCAGCGGGCCGTCCGCTGGAGCCGGTCCGCCGTCCGGATGTAGTACATGAGGTAGCGGTCGATGTAGCGGATGAGGGTCTCCCCGTCGAGGTCCTGGGCCAGGAGCTGCGCGTGGACGGGCTGGAAGCCGCCGTTGCCGCCCACGTAGAGGTTCCAGCCCTGATCCGTCGCGATCACTCCGATGTCCTTCCCCCGCGCCTCCGCGCATTCGCGGGCACACCCGGACACGCCCATCTTGAACTTGTGCGGCGCCCGCAGCCCCCGGTACCGGAGCTCGAGGTCGATCGCCATGGCCACGGAGTCCTGGACGCCGAACCGGCACCAGGTGGAGCCCACGCAGGACTTCACGTTCCGGAGTGCCTTGCCGTAGGCCTGGCCCGATTCGAACCCGGCCTCCACGAGGATCTTCCAGATCTCCGGGAGTTGTTCGAGCCGGGCACCGAAGAGGTCGATCCGGAGGGCGCCGGTCAGTTTGACGTACAGGCCGAACTGCTCGGCGACCTGCGCGATCACGGCGAGTTTCTGCGGGGTGATCTCGCCCCCGGGGATGCGCGGCACCACCGAGTAGGTACCGTTGCGCTGCATGTTGGCGAGGGCACGGTCGTTCGTGTCCTGGAGCGTCCCGCGACCGCCGTCGAGCACGTACTCGCCGCGCTGGGTGGCGAGGATGGAGCCGATGGCGGGCTTGCAGATGTCGCAGCCGTGACCCGCCCTGGCCTCGTCCGAGGCACCGAGCCGGCGGAGGATGTCCTGGAAGGAGGCGAGGTCCAGCGCCTGGACGGCCTCGAACAGTTCGGGCCGTGACATGGCGAAGTGCTCGCAGATGCCCTTCGACACGGTGCGGCCGGTCTTGGTGAGTTCGGCGTCGAGCAGCTTCTTGAGCATCGGGACGCACGAGCCGCACTGGGTGCCCGCGCGGGAGCAGGCCTTCAGGGCGGGTAATTCGAGGGCGGCCTCCGCCCCGGTTCCCTCCCCGTGCACGGCGGACCGGCAGGCACCCGCGGTGACGTTGTTGCAGGAGCAGAGGATGACGTCGTCGGGCAGCTCCGAGGACGGCGCCTCACCGCCCCCGGCCGAGGAGAGGTAGGCGCCGGGCTCAGCCGGGAGCTCCCGGCCCAGGAGCGGACGGAGCGCCGAGTAGGGCGCGGTGTCACCCACGAAGATGCCACCGAGCAGCGTCTTGGCGTCGTCGGTGACCACCAGCTTCTGGTAGAGCCCACGTGCGGGGTCCGCGTAGACGATCTCCAGGCTGTTCGCGGTGTCCGCGAGTGCGTCCCCGAAGCTGGCCACCTCGACACCGGAGAGCTTGAGCTTCGTGGCCGTGTCGAAACCGGGAAAGGCGGAGTCACCACCCAGGATGCCGTCCGCGCACACCTCGGCCATCGCGTTCGCGGGAGCCACGAGGCCCATGCTCACACCCTCGTAGCTCGCCACCTCCCCGATGGCCCAGACTCCCGGGACCGAGGCGCGGCAGTCCGCCCCGATGGCCACCCCGCCGCGGGCCGCCACGTCGATCCCGGCGTGGCGCGCGAGTTCGTCCCGGGGACGGATGCCGACGGCGAACACCACGAGGTCCGCCGGTAGCTCCGTACCGTCCGCGAGGCCCACGCCGGTGACGCGGTCGTCGTCGTCCGTGGTCACCGATACCGGCGAGCCACCGCAGTGGACACCCAGTCCCTTCGCGGTGATGAGCCGCCCGAGCGCCTGGCCGCCACCCTGGTCGAGCTGCGCGTTCATGAGCCAGCCCGCACGGTTCACCACGGTGGACTCCGTCCCGAGCTCCTGCAGCCCGCCGGCCGCCTCGAGGCCGAGCAGCCCACCTCCGATGACCACCACACGCGGCTTCCGACCGAGCACGGCGGCGAGCCGGGCGGCCTCGGTCCGCAGCCATCGGGCGTCGTCGAGCGTGCGGTAGACCGCGGCGTGCTCACCGCCGGGGAGGGGAAGGCGCACGGCGTCCGAGCCGGTGGCGAGCACCACGTCGTCGTACGGGTACACCACGCCGGAGGCACCCTGCACGCAGCGTTCCACCGGATCGAGGCGCACGGCACGCTCGCCGGTCACGAGCCTGATGGCCGGTTCCCGCCACATGAGCGCCTCACCCAGGCTGAGGTCCACGTCGCCGATCAGCGCCCTGCTCAGCGCCACGCGGTCGTAGGGAGCGTGGTCCTCCTCCGTGAGCACGGTGATCTGCAGACCGTCCGTCCCACGGCGCCACAGCGCCTCGACGAGCCGGTGCGATGCCGGCCCCCCACCGATCACGATCACACGGCGATCGGTCTCGCGGGCGCCCTCGACGGGCCGGGATGATCGGATCTCACTCATGCTGTGCCTTCCGTCCGGGGCGTTCCCGCGTCTGGCTCCAGACTACGAACGGCCAATTTCCCCTGTGTGTCGCAGATGTGTCGGGACGTTAACTTCGACCTCACGGAGGAGGCCCGTGCCGGTGAGACGGACGTTACCCGGGCGCAACAGCACCGGGACCTCCCGGATACCTACCCGGCCTAGCGTTGATGCCAACGCACTCGCCACCGAGGGGACCGTCATGACAGAACTCGTACTCCAGCGCCCGGCCACCGCCCCTGCTCCCTGCTGGGCCGCGGTCTGCCTTCTCGACGATCTCGAGGAGTACTGGGGTGAGGCAGCGCTGATCGAGGGTGAGCAGATAGCCCTCTTCCGGCTTCCGGGGAACCTGCTCCATGCGGTGGGGAATGTGGACCCGCGGACGCGCGCAGCTGTACTCGCCCGGGGGATCATCGGATCCCGGGGGAACTCACCCACCATCACGTCGCCCCTGCACAAGGAGGTCTACGACCTCTCCACCGGTACCTGCCTGTCCGGCGGGGAAGGGATCCGCGTGTTCGACGTGCGGTGCGTGGACGGCGTCGTCGAGGTGGACACTGCGGCCTGAACTCCCGGGGATGCTTGAATGGCTGCCATGACCGCACCCGCCCGTCCTCCCGTCCTGATCGCCTGTGCGCACGGCACCGACAACGTCCGGGGTCGCCGGGAGATCGACGCCGTGCGGACGGAGCTCCAGGCCCTGCGACCCGACGTCCAGGTTCTCGAGGCGTACGTGGACGTACAGCACCCCGATCTCGTGGACGTCATCGCCTCGATCCCGGAGGGTCACCAGGCCGTCATCGTGCCCCTGCTGCTGTCCGTCGGGTACCACGTGAAAGTGGACATCGCGCGGGCGGCGGCGAGCCGACCGGGAACGGTGGCGGCGCTACCGTTGGGCCCGGACCCGCGCCTGGCGCATGTGCTGCAGGCCCGACTTACCGAGGCCGGCGTGGCCGACGGAACCGCCGTCGTACTCGCCGCCGCGGGTTCGTCCGATGCGTGCGCCTCGGTGGACGTGGCGGAGGTACGAGCCGTCCTCGCCGAACTCCGTACCGGCCCTGTGCTCGCGGGTTTCGGGTCCAAGGCGGCGCCTTCCGTGCCGGACGCCGTCATCGCGTCCCGCAGCGACACCGGAGGCCCGCAGGTCGCGGTGGCCTCCTACCTGCTGGCTCCGGGGTACTTCCACGACCAGCTGGCGAAGGCCGGGGCCGACGTCGTGAGCGCTCCCCTGCTGCCGAGCCCGGTGATCGCGGAGATAGCGCTGTCCCGCTACGACGAAGCCGTACCACGGCTCCTCGCCGGAGCGGCACCAAGCCCCTCCCCCTGTGAGCGCCCCTGCAGTGCGGGCGCCATCTGTGTTCGCAGCGCTTCCGCAGCCGGCATCCCGGCCTGACCGTGGGGATCGGAGTCAGGCCACGGGCTCCAGCGAGAGTCGCGCCTGGACCGTGGCGGCCAGGGAGTCGGCGATCCGCTGTGCGGTACCGGTGTCGGCCGCCTCGACCATCACGCGGACAACGGGCTCGGTGCCGGAAGGACGCAGCAGCACGCGGCCGGTCTCCCCGAGGAGTGCGGTGGCCGTCCGCACGGCGTCCTGCACCACCTCGTCCGAGTTGGCAGCCGCTCGGTCCACACCCCTCACGTTGATGAGGACCTGCGGCAGTTTGGTCATGACCGTCACGAGCTCCTTGAGGCTCTTGCCCGTCCCCGCCATGCGTGCAGCCAGCTGGAGCCCGGTGAGCACGCCGTCCCCCGTGGTGGCGTACTCGGCGAAGATCACGTGACCGGACTGCTCCCCGCCGAGGCTGAAGTCCCCGTCCCGCATTCCCTCGAGGACGTAGCGGTCCCCCACGCCGGTCTCCTTGAGGGTGATCCCTGCGTCACGGAGCGCGAGTTTGAGGCCGAGGTTGCTCATCACCGTGGCCACGAGCGTATTGTCCTTCAGCTTCCCGGCATCCTTCATGGCCAGTGCCATGACCGCCATGATCTGGTCGCCGTCCACCACTGCGCCCTCGTGATCCACTGCGAGGCAGCGGTCCGCGTCACCGTCATGGGCGATCCCCAGATCCGCGCCGTGCTCGAGGACGGCGGCCTGCAACTTCTCGAGGTGCGTGGAGCCGTACCCCTCGTTGATGTTCACCCCGTCCGGATCCGCACCGATGACCACGATGTCCGCACCTGCATTCCTGAACACCTCGGGTGAGCACCCGCTCGCTGCACCGTGGGCGCAGTCGAGCACCACGGTGAGGCCCTCGAGACGGTGCGGCAGGGTCTGGAGGAGGTGCACAACGTAACGGTCCTCGGCGTCGGCGAAGCGCTGGATGCGCCCCACGTCGCCGGCGACCGGGCGCAATCTCGGCCGCGCCATCTCGTCCTCGATGGCGTCCTCCAGCGCATCACTGAGTTTCTTACCACCGCGGGCGAGGAACTTGATCCCGTTGTCCGGCGCGGCATTGTGCGAAGCGGAGATCATCACCCCGAAATCGGCGTCGAGGTCCGCCACGAGGAAGGCCGCAGCAGGCGTGGGGAGCACTCCCGCGTCGAACACGTCCACGCCGGAACTCGCGAGGCCTGCCTCGACGGCGGCGGCGATGAATTCGCCGCTGATCCTCGGATCGCGGGCGATGACCGCCGTGGGCCGTCGCCCGCCCTCGACGGCGTTGTGTCCGAGGACGACGGCGGCGGCCTGGGCCAGCTGCAGGGACAGTTCTGCCGTGATCAGGCCGTTGGCCAGACCACGTACGCCGTCCGTGCCGAATAGTTTGCTCATCGTTGATCATCCTTTGTGAAGAACACGAGACCGATTAGCGGGGTTTCCAACAGGTTAAAGCACGATGCCCGTCCGGAGGTCCGGACGGGCATCTGAGCGTGTCCTCGGCGTCCTCGACCCGACCCCGGAGCGCGTGGAGCCGAGCGGCAAAGACCGCTGAGGGGACCCACCGGAAATCGCCTCGGCAATTTCCGGTGGGGTAAGCGGTATTTACCGCTTGGAGTACTGAGGTGCCTTGCGTGCCTTCTTGAGACCGGCCTTCTTGCGCTCGATGACGCGGGCATCACGAGTCAGAAAGCCTGCCTTCTTGAGGGCGGGGCGGTTGTTCTCGCGGTCGATCTCGTTCAGCGTGCGTGCCACGCCGAGGCGCAGTGCACCGGCCTGGCCGGAGGGGCCACCACCGTGGATGCGGGCGATGACGTCGTACGCACCGTCGAGATCGAGGAGCTTGAAGGGGTCGTTGACTTCCTGCTGGTGCAGCTTGTTCGGGAAGTAGTCGGCGAGCTCGCGCCCGTTGACGATCCACTTGCCGGTGCCGGGGACGAGGCGCACGCGGGCGACTGCTTCCTTGCGGCGTCCTACGGCTCCGCCGCCGACGGTCAGCGCAGGGCGCTCCTTGACGGCGGTCTCGCTGCCTTCGGTGGACTCTGAGGTGTAGCTCGTGAGCTCCTCAGTCGGTTCGTTCAGCTCTTCAGTGTTCTGAGCCACGGTTCTCCTTGAAGTGATTTCTTAGTGTTGGTGGCCAGGA
>JASLBS010000287.1 GCA_030146405.1 Arthrobacter sp. | reverse complement strand
GTGTGTTGTTAGCCACGTCTACCTTTCGATGTTTTTGCGGCGAAGAAGCGGAGTGAGCCACGGGGGCATCCGCACTTCCTGGTGTCGCTGGCCTCCACTTGCGGAGAGCCGGGATTGGCCGCTTCCCGGTACTACAGTCCGCCGCGACCCTGGCCCCCTTTCCACCGAGCACAGCAGAGGATCCTGCCGATCAGGGGAAGGGTGGCTGGTGCACGACGACTTGCCAGTCAGCGTTCAATGCTAGCAGTCGGGGTCGGCTGCGCCGAACCGCCGTCGCTTCCCCTTCCGCTCACTCCCCGCGGATGATGTGGCGCAGGCGGGCGAGGCGCGCCGAGATGTCCCGTTCGACGCCGCGATCCGTCGGCTCGTAGTAGTCGCGTCCCACGAGGTCGTCCGGCGCGTACTGCTGGAGTGCGATCCCGTGGGGCTCGTCGTGGGAGTAGACATAGCCCTTCCCGTGCCCGAGCTGCGAAGCCCCCGGATAGTGTGCGTCACGCAGATGGGCGGGGATGCCCTGGCCCCGCCCGGCCCGGACGTCGGCGATGGCGGCGTTGATGCCGTTGTACGCGGCGTTCGACTTCGGCGCGGTAGCGATGTGCACCACCGCCTCGGCGAGGATGATCCGTGCCTCCGGCATCCCCACCAGCTGTACCGCCTGTGCGGCAGCGACCGCGGTCTGCAGAGCGGTCGGATCCGCCATCCCCACGTCCTCGGACGCGGAGATCATGAGCCTCCGGGCAATGAACCGCGGGTCCTCCCCGGCTTCGAGCATCTTGGCGACGTAGTGGAGGGCGGCGTCGACGTCGGATCCCCGGAGCGATTTGATGAAGGCACTCGCGACGTCGTAGTGCTGGTCCCCGGCGCGATCGTAGCGGAGCGCCGCCACGTCCACGGCCTTCTCCGCGTGCTCGAGCGTCACCGGGACCGGTGCGGCAACGAGGTCCGCGTCGCCCCCGACGTCGGTCTCCCCGGCTCTCCCCGTCGACACATCAGACGTCGGAGTGTCGGAGGAGGCGTACAGCTCGGACTGCGCCACGGAGGCGGCGGCCTCCAGTGCGGTCAGGCCACGCCGCGCGTCGCCCGCGGCAAGCCGCACCAGGTGCTCCAGTGCCTCCTCCTCGACCTGGACCGAGCCTGCGAGTCCCCGTTCGTCGGCCACCGCGCGCAGGAGCAGGCCCCGGATATCGTCCTCGTCGAGCGGTCGCAGGGTCTGCAGGAGCGAGCGCGAGAGCAGCGGGGACACCACGGAGAAGGACGGGTTCTCGGTGGTGGCGGCGATGAGGACCACCCAGCCGTTCTCGACACCGGGGAGCAGGGCGTCCTGCTGCGCCTTGTTGAACCGATGGATCTCGTCGAGGAAAAGCACCGTGGTCTGCCGGTACAGGTCCCTCGACGTCAGGGCCTCGTCCATCACGCGCCGCACGTCCTTGACGCCTGCGGTGATGGCGGACAGTTCGACGAACTTCCGGCCCTGCCCGCGGGCGATGACGTGGGCCAGAGTCGTCTTCCCCGTGCCGGGCGGCCCCCACAGGATCACGGACGACGGCGCCGCGTGGGCCTGGGGGTCGGCCTCACCGGCGAGCGTGCGCAGGGGCGCTCCGCGTCCGAGCAGGTGCTGCTGCCCCACGACCTCGTCCAGTGTCTTCGGGCGCATCCGGACGGCGAGCGGGCTGCGTGGCCGCCCGGAGGTCGGAGGACCGCCGGCTGCGAGCGCGTCGTCCTCGGCGTCGTCCTCCGCGGAACTGAATAGATCATTCACAGCGTCAACGTTACTGTGGGGCACTGACCCGGCTACCGCCCGTGGTCGGGCGGGCTCCCGCCGACCGTCCGGAAAGGAAGCCCATGTCCCCGACCCGGTCGGTACTCGTCGAGGCGGCGCGCATGGACGGCTGGCTCGTCCGCTTCGGGGAGCGCAACGGACCCTATGCGGTGGACGCCGATGGCGGAACACCCGGGGGCTCGGTGCGGATCGTGGCCACCAACGGCTGCTCCGCCCTCCTGTCCCCTCCCCTTCCGGTCGAGACTCCCGCACCCGTGGACGGGCCGCTCGCCCCGGCGCTCCTCGCAGGACTCGACCGCTCCGCCGTCGTGGGTCTGCTGCTCATCCGGCGGGGCGGCTACTCCGTGGGGACCTCCCGGGCCGGACGGATCCTGTCCTCGAAGACCGGGACCCGCTATGTGCAGGGCCGGACCGCGGCCGGCGGGTGGTCCCAGCAGCGTTTCGCCAGGCGACGGGCCAATCAGGCCGACGCCCTCGTCGAGGAGACGGCCCGACGCGCCGCGGCGCTGTTCGACGCGGAGCAGCCCGCCTGCCTCCAGCTGGGAGGGGACAGGACACTGGCCGGAGCCGCACTCGCCGAGCCGATCCTCGCGCGGCACTCGAAGCTCCCGCAGGTGCCGTTCCTGACCGTGCCGGATCCGCGTTTCACGATCCTCCAGGAGGCAGCGCGGTCCGCGCTGTCCTTCCGGATCACGGTGACCGATCCGCCCTGACCCCGACCGGTCCCGGCAGCCCGAGGGACCGACCAGGACCACTCCTCACACCAGCGGCAGCGCGGCCTTCCGCAGCGCGTCGATGGCAGCGGAGGGATCGTCCGCTCCGTACACCGAGGAGCCCGCGACGAAGACCGTTGCCCCGGCGTCGGCGGCGCGGAGGATCGTCTCCTCGGTCACGCCGCCGTCCACCTGGATGACCAGTGGAAGGCCTGCGCCACGGATGGCGGCCGCTGCTCGCCGGATCTTGGGGAGCGTCAGGTCGAGGAAGGGCTGACCGCCGAAGCCCGGCTCAACCGTCATGACGAGCAGCATGTCCAGTTCGCCGAGCAGATCGAGGTAGGGCTCCACGGGAGTGGCAGGACGGAGCGCCATCGCGGCCTTCGAGCCGGCGGCACGGATCTCACGCGCGAGCTTGACGGGGGCGGCGGCGGCTTCCGCGTGGAACGTGACGGACGCCGCACCCGCCTCCGCGTACTGCGGCGCCCAGCGGTCGGCATCCTCGATCATCAGGTGTACGTCGAGCGGGAGGGGGCTGACCTGCTGGATGCGCCGGACGATCGGCAGCCCCAGCGTCAGGTTGGGCACGAAGTGGTTGTCCATGACGTCCACGTGCACGGCGTCGGCCGAGGTGATGCGCTGCAGCTCGGCCTCGAGGTTGACGAAGTCCGCGGACAGGATGCTGGGGTTGATGCGGAAGTGGGTCATGGCCCTACCTTTCCTTGCCGGGTGATCATGGCCACCCGGTACTGCCGGGTGCGGTGCTGCAGCCGGCAGTCATCCTTCGGGGTGCTTCCTGATGAGCGCCAGATACATGGCGTCCGTGCCGTGGATGTGGGGCCACAACTGTGCGCTCGTCCCGTGGCCGGCTCCGAGCGCTCCCCCGATGGCCACTGCGTCCAGGGCCGCGCCGGCATCGAGGCGCTCGAACCCGGGACGCCTGCGCAGGCAGTCGTCCACCACGGCGTCGGTCTCCGCGTGGTGGGGCGAGCACGTCACGTAGGCCACCACTCCCCCGGGTGCAACCGCGTCGAGTGCGGAGGTGAGCAGTTCGCGCTGCAACGGCGCGAGGGCCACGAGGTCCGCCGGTCGGCGGCGCCACCGCGACTCGGGCCTGCGCCGCAGCGCTCCCAGGCCGGTGCAGGGCGCGTCCACGAGGACCCGGTGGAAATGACCGGGCAGCTCGGTACCCACGTCCCGGCCGTCGCCCACCCTGACGGTCCAGGAGCCCTCCGGTAGTGGACGCAGTGCCTGCCGGACCAGTTGGGCACGGTGCGGGACGGGCTCGTTCGCCGTCAGGGTCACACCGGCTCCCTGCCCGAGCGCGGCGAGCAGGGCAGCCTTCCCGCCGGGTCCTGCACACAGGTCCAGCCACTTCTCGGGCCCGTCGGGGCTTCCGTCCGCGAGGTCGACGGCGGCCATGGCGCGGGCCACCAGCTGGGATCCCGAGTCCTGCACCCGGATCGTCCCGGTGGAGATACCGGGCAGCCGGCTGATGTCACCGCCGGAGTAGTACGCGGAACCGGGGGCCAGGGTGCCCGGTTCGGCCCCCTCCTCGAGGGCCTCCTCCAGCGTGCCGATTCCCGGCAGGGCCACGAGGTGCACCAGCGGAGCGGCGTTGTCCGCGGCGAGCAGGGCGTCGATCTCCGCGACGTCCCGGCCGTGGGCCACCAGGGCCTGGCGCATCGCCCGGACGATCCACTCGGGATGGCTGTGGGTCAGGGCCGCGATGGCCGTGGGATCGTCCAGGCCATCGACCAGCTCGGCGATCCAGCCGTCGTGATCCCGGGCAGTCACCTTGCGGAGCACGGCGTTGACCAGGGAGGAGGGGCCCGCACCGATCACCGCGCGCACCAGACCCACCGTCTGGTCCAGGGCAGCGTGCGCGGGGACACGCATCGCGAGCAGCTGGTGCACGCCGATCCTGAGGGCGTCGAGTACCGCAGGATCGAGCTGCGCGAGCGGGCGGTCCACGCAACGCGCCAGGACGGCGTCGTACGTCCCCTGACCGCGCAGCGCCCCGTAGGTCAGTTCGGTCGCGAAACCTGCATCCCGCCGGTCCAGCCGATGTTTCCGGATGCTCGCCGGTAGCACCAGGTTGGCATACGCGTCCTCCGCGGACACGGCACGCAGAACCTCGAACGCCACGAGTCGGGCAGGGTCCGCACGGCGTGTGCGCTGCGACGGCGCGGACTGCGAGTACTGCCGCTCACCGCCACGATTCCGCTCGCGCCCCTGCTCGTCACGACGCCGGGCACCTCCCGCGGCTCCCGTGTCGCTGCTCTTCGGGTCCGGGGATCTTCTGGACTCCCTGCCCGCTCCTCCGGTAGCACTCACTCGAACACCAGCTCTCCGCGCGCTGCCGCGCCTCGCGCCCAGTCGAGGGCGTCCATCATCTTCTTGCCCGCGGGCTGCACTGCACCGAGCACCACCGGGGCGGATCCCGTACCCACCAGGACCTGCCGCCCGGCGATACCCACCACCCCGGCGCTCAGGTCGATGTGCGGGTCGTCCTCCGGCCGGCGCCCGGCTACCGCCTCGTCGAGCGGGGTCACCGGACCGACCTTCAGGCGTTGCCCGCCCAGGGTGGTCCAGGCGCCCGGCTCGGGCGTCACGGCATTGATGCGGCGCCGGACCACCCGGGCCGGTTGCGTCCAGTCCACGCGTGCGTCCTCGATCGTCAGTTTCGGTGCGGGGCTCGGTTCACCCGTCTGCGGTGTCGCCGTCACGCGTCCGGCATCGATGCCCGAGAGGGTCTGTACCAGCAGCACGGCGCCGCTGTGCGACAACCTTTCGAGGACATCACCGCTCGTCGACGCGGGGCTGAGCAACTCGGTCATCACCCCGAACACCGGTCCCGTGTCGAGGCCCTCCTCGAGGAGGAAGGTGGTGGCTCCGGTGACGTCGTCGCCGGCCAGTACGGCGTGCTGGACAGGGGCCGCGCCACGCCACTGCGGAAGGACGGAGAAGTGGAGGTTGATCCAGCCGTGGCGCGGGACGGCCAGCCCGGCGGGCGGCACGATGCCCCCGTACGCCACGATCGCCGCTGCATCGAGTTCGAGGGAGCCGAGCTCGTCGATCAGCTCGGGTGTGAACCGATTGGCCTTGAGGACCGGTAGTCCCAGCTCTGCTGCGGACGCCGCGACCGGACTGGGCGTCAGCACCCGCTTGCGTCCGAGTGGGGCGTCCACCCGCGTGAGCACGGCCGCGACGTCGAACCCGGCCTCCACGAGCGCCCGGAGGGAAGGGACCGCCACCTCGGGTGTTCCCGCGAAGAGGATCCTCATCGGGTGCCCTGGCCGAAGGCCCCGGTACGCCCGGTACCGGGGCGGGACGGTGCACCCGGCGGGACGAAGCTCGAGCCGAGCGAGCGGGAGCGTTGCACGGCGGTGCGGCTGGTCACGCGGTTGTACTCCGCGCTGCGAATGGCCCTGAGGGCGTTCTTGCGATCCTCGCCCTCGAGCCGGTCGAGGTAGAGCGTGCCGCGGAGGTGGTCGGTCTCGTGCTGCAGTGCACGGGCGAGCATGCCGGTCCCCTCCACCACGACGTCGTGACCGAGGACGTCCTGCCCCGTCACCCGCGCCCAGTCCGTCCTGGCCACGTAGCTCCCGAGGCCCGGCACGGACAGGCACCCCTCGACGTCGGACTCGCCCTGCGGCGGCCCGTCGATCTCGAGTACCGGGTTGATCACGTGCCCCTCGGCGCCGTCCACCCGGTAGGTGAAGACCTGCAGGCCGACGCCCACCTGTGGAGCTGCGAGCCCGGCACCCTGGACGTCGATCATGGTCTCGGTCATGTCCTCCACCAACCGGGCGAGATCGGACCCGAACTCGCGGACCTCGGCCGCCTGTGTGCGGAGGATCGGATCGCCGATCATGCGGATACTCAGGACGGCCATCTGTGCTCTGTTCCTCGCTTCGGTCGCGACGGTACGCGGGTACTCTCGGCGCACCCGCGACTCGACTCCGCCGCGGGGCTCCCGTCAATCCTAGTGCGGCGGGCGCCGGCCCTCGAAGCGGGCCTACGCCGCGACGGCGCAGGGGCCGTGCCGGGGCCGCGCCGGGGCCGTGCCCGGACTCAGGACGCGGTGGTGGGCGGCGGACCGAGCGGCAGGAGTGCCCGGCCCGCTTCCTCGGCCTGGAGCCCCGTCTCCCAAGCGCGTCGCAGGGCACAGAACCGGAACCAGTGATCCTTCAGGACGTCGGGATTGGCCCGCATGGCCCGCACTTCCGTCTGGCCCACGGCGACTCCGAGCAGCAGGGGTTGATCCCCGTGTGCCCAGGCGCGCCATTGACCGTTCTCCGGATCGACGAGCGACTCCTCGGCCTTCATCCCGGCCACCAACTGCATGACCACCTTGTCGTCCAGCGCCTTCACGAAACCGTCCCGGTCCGTGTTCTTGGTCTTGTAGTCGATCAGGCAGGTCCGCCCCCCGATCGTCGCGACGAGATCCAAGGTTCCCGCGTACCCCAGCTCGGTGTTCCAGACCGTGATCTCGGGCTCCACGGGCCGGACGTCGTACAGCGTCCACCACTCGTCGAAGCGGTCCGCGAAGCCGACCTCCCCGTGCTCCTCCAGCGCGAGCCGGGCGGCGTCGAGCTCCTCCTCCCGCCCGAGCGCACGGAGCGCCACCTGCTCGCAGTAGTGGTGGACGCGGGTACCCCGTTCTGCGGCATCGTCGCGGTACCGCTCCGCGGCGGACGCCGCCTCCTTGATGACCGCACGCAGTTCCGCCGGCTTACCGAGCGCCCCGGACAGCCGGGGATCCTGCGACAGGGCGCTGGCGGCCATGTACCCGAACCAGCCGCCGAGCGAACTCGGCAACTGTGAGATGACGGTGGTGATCGAGGGGACGGAGGGCTGGTCCGACGTGGATCGGGCATACATCCTGCCGTGGGGTGTGGCGTGTGCGAGCAGCGGAGCGGTCATGTGCCCAGTCTGTCAGCCACCTCCGACACCACGGACCACGGGAAGCGCGCTGCGATTGGACGAAGCCCAGAACGTCGGATAGAGTCTTCTCTCGTTGGAAAACGAAGAAACACCGCTGAATGCAGTGCAGTGAGCGGCAATTTCGGATCATTTTTCTTCTGCGGACGTAGCTCAGCTGGCTAGAGCACCACCTTGCCAAGGTGGATGTCGCGGGTTCGAATCCCGTCGTCCGCTCGCAAGTCACTGTTAGGCCGGATCAGTCCGGCGACCGGTTCAGCCGGTCTCGGTGGGGTGGCCGAGAGGCGAGGCAGCGGCCTGCAAAGCCGTCCACGCGGGTTCGAATCCCGTCCCCACCTCGTCGCAGGACGAGCACCCTGAGAAGGGGCGATTGGCGCAGCGGTAGCGCGCTTCCCTGACACGGAAGAGGTCACTGGTTCGATCCCAGTATCGCCCACGAAGGCGCCCCCACGGGGGCGCTTTTTTGCGGACGTAGCTCAGCTGGCTAGAGCACCACCTTGCCAAGGTGGATGTCGCGGGTTCGAATCCCGTCGTCCGCTCGCAGGCCCATTCCGGGCCGTTGCCCGGTCCTGGCGAGGACCGGGCATTTTTTGTGCTCCAAAGCAGGTACGTCCCGTCGGGAGCGGTGCGGATCGGACCAGGCTGGCCTATGCTTTCGGCAGCGGGAACGGACTGCGTTCCCAGAACCGGAAGGAGGTGTCCGTGGGTTTATTGGACGGGCTCAAGGGCAAGGCCGGCACCCTCGCAGGTAAGGCGACCAGCCTGATCGGCGACAATTCGGACAGGGTGAAGGACGGCATCGGGAAAGCCGGCGATTTCGTCGACGGCAGGACCCATGGCAAGTACTCCCACCGGATTGACGGGGTGCAGTCCAAGGCTTCGGACCTGGTCGATTCGATCGACAAGAAGGACGGCCCGGGCCGGAACGGCCCCGCCTCCCCGCCGGCCGCGTAGTCCCAGCCTGGCAATGAGGAAGCGCCGGTCCCGCCGTGAGGCGGCACCGGCGCTTTCTGCGTCCCCGACCGTGAGACGTCGGTCAGGCAGCGGCCTCGCTCCCCTGCCGGGCCAGTGCCGTCAGCCTGGACACCGCGCGGTAGTACTTCTTCATGTACCCGCCGTTCATCATCTCCTCGGTGAAGAGGTGGTCGAACGTGGTCCCACTGGCCAGGATCGGGACGTCGCGGTCGTACAACCGGTCCGCCAGGACCACGAAGCGCAGGGCGACCGACTGCTCGGTGATCGTCCGGACGTCGTGCCACGCCACGGCGTCGATACCGTCCAGCATCTGCCGGTAGCGGCTGGGGTGCACGTCGGCGAGGTGGCGGACCAGCTCCATGAAATGGTCCTCGGCGAGGACTCCGCCGGAGTAGGAGGCGATGCGGTCCCGCAGGACTGCGTCCTCGAATGCCTCGGGAGCCTGTGGCAGTCCACGGTGGCGGTAGTCCTCGCCGTCGATCCGCGCCACCTCGAACTGGTCCGCGAGGACCTGGATCTCCCGCTGGAAGTCCTGGGCGGCGAACCTGCCGTCGCCCAGCGAACCGGGAAGCGTGTTCGAGGTGGCGGCGAGCTTCACACCGGCATCCGCGAGCTCACGCATCAGGCGCGACATCAGCACGGTGTCACCGGGATCGTCGAGCTCGAACTCGTCGATGCACACGAGGCTGTAACTGCTGAGGGCGTCGACCGTCTTCCGGAAACTCAGGGCGCCCACGAGGTTGGTGTACTCGACGAACGTCCCGAAGGCCTTCCGCCCGGAGGACGCGTGCCAGAGCGAGGCCAGGAGGTGGGTCTTGCCCACACCGAAACCACCATCGAGGTAGATCCCCGCGGGCGCTTCCGATTTCTTCGCGCCGCCGAAGAACTTCCGGAAGGCCGACGGCTCCGGCTGGTTCACGGTGGTGGCGAAGTCCCGGAGCTTCGTCACGGCCGCCGACTGCGAGGGCTGCTGGGGGTCCGGCCGGTAGGAGTCGAAGGACACCTCGCCGAAGCGGAGCGACGGATAGAACCCTTCCAGCAACTCATCGACGGAGACCTTGGGTGAACGCTCGACCAGATGTTCGATGGCAGGCACGGAGCTGGACCGCTTTCTCTCTGCAGGGGGTTACAGCTGCCCTTCCCCGCGGGTGGCAGCTTCGCTAGGCAAGACTACGCCAAGCCCGCCCCGTCACCCGGGGTCATCAGCGATGCCGGCACCTGCTTGACGCTGCGCGCACACGCCCCTGAGCGGCAGCAGCAAGGGTGGGTACCGGAAGTATTCCGCGGGTCGCGTGGTTAGGCTAGGGAGAAAGCCCCGCACTCCGGTGCAGACAGCTACGAAAGGCAGCAATGACCCTGGGACCAGATACGCAGGACAAGTTCTCCGAGTACGCACACCCCGAACGGCTTGTGTCCACCGACTGGCTGGCGCAGAACCTCGACTCCGAAGGCCTTGTGATCGTCGAATCGGACGAGGACGTCCTGCTGTACGAGACGGGGCATGTTCCCGGTGCGGTCAAGGTCGACTGGCACACCGAGCTGAACGACGAGGTGACCCGCGATTACGTGGATGGCGACGGCTTCGCGCGGCTCATGGCGGCCAAGGGCATCTCCCGGGATTCCACCGTGGTGATCTACGGGGACAAGAGCAACTGGTGGGCCGCCTACGCCCTCTGGGTGTTCACCCTCTTCGGGCACGAGGACGTCCGCCTGCTCGACGGCGGGCGGGACAAGTGGGTGGCGGAGAACAAGCCGATGACCACCGACAAGCCGGACGTGGTGCCGAGCGACTACCCCGTCGTGGACCGCAACGACGCCCCCGTCCGCGCCTACCTCAACGATGTGCTGGACCACCTGGGCAAGCCACTCATCGACGTCCGGTCCGGCGACGAGTACACCGGGGCACGCACCACGATGCCGGCGTACCCCGAGGAGGGTGCCCTGCGCGGCGGCCACATCCCCACCGCGGCCTCCGTCCCCTGGGCCCGTGCCGCCGCGCCGGACGGAACGTTCCGCACCCGTGCGGAACTCGACGCGATCTATCGGGACGAGGCGGGGTTGAAGGACGGCGACGACGTGGTGGCGTACTGCCGCATCGGTGAGCGTTCCAGCCACACCTGGTTCGTCCTGACGCACCTGCTGGGCTTCGACAACGTCCGGAACTACGACGGCTCCTGGACCGAGTGGGGCAACGCCGTGCGCGTGCCCATCGTCCGCGGGACCGAGCCCGGTGAGGTGCCTGCCGGGATGCACCGATGAGCGGCGGAGCCGTTCCTGCCAAGCTCGCCGAGATCATCGACGACTTCCAGGACCTCACGGAGCCGGACCGCCTGCAGCTCCTGCTCGACTTCTCCCGCGGGTTGCCTGACCTGCCGGCACGGTACGCCGAGCATCCCGAGCTCCTGGAGCAGGTGGTCGAGTGCCAGAGCCCGCTCTTCCTGACCATGGAGATCGGGGAGGAGCCGGAGCGCCCGGTCCACCTGTTCTTCTCCGCTCCGCCCGAGGCACCCACCACCCGCGGTTTCGCCGGGGTGCTCCTCGAAGGGCTCGACGGCCTACCGGCCGACGAGGTCCTGGCGGTGCCCGATGACGTCCCGGACCTCCTGGGGCTCACCCGGGCGATCACTCCCCTGCGCATGCGCGGGATGGCCGCGATGCTGGGGAAGATCAAGCGGAAGATCAGGGAAGGGCAGTAGTCCGCGGGTCCGGCACCTTCCCCCCGGGGAGGGTGCGGCCGAACAGGATCGCGTCCAGCCACCGTTCCACCGTGCTCTCCCAGTGCTCCGGGTCCACATTCCATTCCTTGGTGTGGCGGGCACGGTGGAAACGCTCGAGGGTGACGAAGGACGGGTTCTTCGCCGCGAGTTCCACCGAGGGACCGATCGGGACGAACTCGTCGTCCTCGCTGTGCAGGACGAGCGTGGGAAGGGTCAACTGCTCGGCCCTCGCGATCCAGTCCATGCTCTGGAGGTCCAGCGGTGCAGCCAGTCCGGTGATCCTGCGGGCCCGGTGGCTCGCGAGCAGGTACTGGCCCAGCCTGCCCACCGTCGCCGGGATCCGGTTCAGCTGTGCATGGTGTGCCAGCACCTCGATCCAGTTGATGACCGGCCCGTCGAGGACCAGGGCGCTGATGCGCCGCCGGTGCCGCGACAGATCGGCCGTCCGCAGCACGATCGCGCCGCCCATCGACCACCCGAACAGGACCACGTCACGGGCACCGTGCGCGACGGCGAAGTCGATCGCCGCGTCGACGTCGTGCCACTCGGTCATCCCGAGGCCGTAGCGGCCGTCCGGCGCCGAGGGCGCCTCGCCGTCGTTCCGGTAGGAGACGACGAGGCTGGTCATGCCGAGCCGCTCGGCCAGGGGAAGTGCCCGCAGCGTTTCTGCGCGTGAGGCGCCGCGACCGTGCACCATGATGGCCCAGGTCGCCGCCGGAGAATCGGAGCGCACGAGCCAGGCCGGCGCCGTGCCGCCCTCGACGGGGACCAGCACCTCCTCCTCGGCGAGGCCCATCGACGCGGGCGTGGGGAAGACCGCCCCGCTCCACCATCCCCGGGTGGCCGACGCGAGGTCCCCTGCGTACACCTTCTCCACCTCGCGTTCCACGGTCCCCTCCCTCGGCACGTAGGAGCGGATCGCCCCGATGCGCGCGTGGCCCGTTCCCTGCTGGAAGTACAGGCTGTAGGTGCCCTCCACCGTGGTGTCCTCGGTGGCGGGGAGGATCACCGTCCGGTGATCCGGGGAGCCGACGACGGCGAGGATGTCCAGGTTCTCCTCGCGACCGCGTCCCGGCGTGACGATCTGGCGTGCGAAGTAGACCGCGAGCCCCGAGACCACGCCGGCGGCGGAGGAGGCGAGCGCCGCGCCGGCGCCCACGCCGACGAGGGTCCACTTGAGCCAGGGGGCGGTACTCCGCTGCACTGCGGCCTGTGACCTCGTGGATGCCATAGCTCCATTTCTACCCTGCCCTCGGTGCGTCGTCGATTCGCCGCGCAGGCGGGCGGCGTGCCGCGCCTCTGTGTCCCGCAGTACAGTGGCGCCATGACCCAAACAATCCTGGTGCTCACCGAGGAAGCCCTGACCCCGCCGGATCTCACCAACCTGCAGACCCTGCAGGGCGAGGAACCGGCAGAGTTCGTCGTCCTGATCCCGGAGGATCGCGACGAGTCCGTGCTGGGCCGGTTCTTCCATCACCTGAGCCTGCTCGAGGTGGGGGATGCCTTCCGTTCCCTGTCCGCGCAGGAGCACGACGACGAGGCGACGGCACAGGAGGCGCTCGAGAGCTCCTTCCGGCTCCTCGAGGCCGAAGGGTTCACCGCTCGCGGCCGCACCACGACGGGGAACCCGGTGGACGCCCTCGTGCAGGAGGTGGCCGACAGCGGTGCCGCGCAGGCGGTGGTGATCACGCGGCCCCGGGCGGTCGCGGACACGCTCCACACCGACTGGGCCAACAAGGCGCAGGACAAGCTCGGGATCGCCGTCCTGCACCTCTACTCGGGCTCGGGATTTATCGGCGACTCGTAGGCGTTGTACACGGCATGACTATTGAACGCGATGCATATCGGCCAGAGCTCGAGAAGTCCGACGAGCAGTGGCGGCAGGAGCTGACGCCGCAGGAGTACCAGGTACTGCGACAGGCCGGTACGGAGAGGCCCTACACGGGCGAGTACTACGACGCGAAGACCGCGGGAACCTACGGGTGCCGCGCGTGCGGCGCCGAACTGTTCACCAGTAACGAGAAGTTCGATTCGCATTGCGGCTGGCCCTCCTTCTGGGCACCGCTCGCGGAGGGGACGGTCCGCTACCTGCATGACCGCTCGATGGGGATGGAGCGGATCGAGGTACGGTGCTCGCGTTGCGACTCCCACCTGGGCCATCTTTTCAAGGGTGAGGGTTTCGACACCCCCACGGACCAGCGATTCTGCATCAACTCGATCTCGATGAAGCTGGTTCCGGCCGAGTAGGCACGAACCGGGCGGGAGGCCGGCCCTGTGGCCGGCCTCCGTCGTCGGCCCCGGTCGCCGGCCCCCGCTTGTTCACGCCGGCGTCTTGATTCCCGACCATCGACGGCTCGGGGATAATGGACCGGTGACCGACACCCTGACATCCCCAGCCCCTCTTCACGACCGGACGAAGCGGAGCTTTGCATCCGACAACTACTCGGGGGTCCACCCCGAGGTTCTCACGGCTCTCGCTGCTGCCAATGAAGGGCACCAGGGGGCGTACGGGGACGACCAGTACACGGCACGCCTGCAGGACGTGATGGAGCAGCACTTCGGGACGGGCATCACCATCTTCCCGGTGTTCAACGGCACGGGTGCCAACGTACTCTCCCTGCAGTCCATCCTGCCCCGATGGGGAGCAGTGATCTGCCCGCAGACGGCGCACATCAATGTGGACGAGAATGCGGCACCCGAGCGCGTCGGCGGCATCAAGCTGCTGAGCGTTCCCACTCCGGACGGCAAACTGACGCCCGAGCTGATCGACCGCGAGGCCTGGGGCTGGGGCGACCAGCACCGTGCACAGCCCCTGGCCGTCTCCATCACGCAGACCACGGAGCTCGGCACGCTCTACTCCGTCGCGGAGATCAAGGCGATCGCCGATCACTGCCACGCGCGGGGCATGCGCGTCCATATGGACGGCGCCAGGCTCGCCAACGCAGCGGCCGCACTGGGTCAGCCCCTGCGGGCTTTCACCCGCGACGCCGGAGTGGACATCCTGTCCTTCGGCGGAACCAAGAACGGTCTCATGTTCGGCGAGTGCGTCGTGGTGCTGAACCCGGAGGCATCCACCGGACTCGAGTACCTCCGCAAGCTCAATATGCAGCTCGCATCGAAGATGCGCTTTCTCTCCGCGCAGCTGATCGCCCTCCTCGAGGACGACCTGTGGCTCCGCTCGGCCGGCCATGCCAACGCCATGGCGGCACGCCTGACCGAGGGTGTGCGTGGCATCAAAGGCGTGACGCTCACCCAGGAGACCACGGCCAATGCGGTCTTCGCGATCCTGCCCGAAGGTGCTGCCGAACGGATCCGCGAGAGCTTCAAGTTCTACGACTGGGACCAGGCCACCGGGGAGGTCCGCTGGATGTGCTCCTTCGACACCACCGAGGAGGACGTGGACTCCTTCATCGAGGCGATCCGCCGGGAGGTGGCGTCCTGACCCACCTCCCGGCAGCGTGGCCCACCCCCTGAGGAGCCGCGGACGAGAGGTCCCACAGCAGCCGGCCCGCGAAGCCTCCCGGCCGGCTGAGCGGCGCGTCGCCATCGAACCCACCCCCGTAGGGCATAGCCTGCGGGGGTGGATTCAATCGGTGGCGTATCGCAGCTTCCTGTGGAATTCCTGGACGCCCTTGCAGGGCTGCGCAAAGCCGCCCGTCGGAGCGAGATCCGCCTCGAGGAAGTCCCTGCCCCGTCGCGCCTCGCTCCCTTCGCGGTGGCCCTCGGCGCCGAGGTCTTCGACACCGCGTCGCTTCCGGCACCCTCCCTCCACGGCCCGGCGCGGAGCCTCGTCCCCCGACGGCAACCGGAAGAACTGGCGACGGGACGCTTCATCCTGCTCTACGACCCGGCGGGGTCCGGCGTGTGGAACGGTCGGTTCAGGATCGTGACGTACATCCGCGCACAGCTCGAGGCGGACATCGGTAACGATGCCCTGCTCGGTTCCGTGGCCTGGACCTGGCTCGTGGAAGCGCTCGAGACCCACGGTGCCCGACACCACTCGACGGGAGGCACGGCCACGAGGATCCTCTCCGAGAGTTACGGAACGCTCGAGGACCACGACGACACCATCGACATCGAACTCCGTGCGTCCTGGAGCCCCGAGACCTCGGACGTACGACGCCATCTCGAAGCGTGGTCGGAGATGGTGTGCACGTTCGCCGGCCTGCCTCCTCTGCCCGAGGGCGTGGTCCACCTGTCCCACCGAAGGTCCTGAGGAGTATGCACGCACACGCCCTGCGCGTACCGGGTCGAGCACACGCCCCCTGCCCCTTGCCACGGCGAGGACAGCCGGGCCCCCGACGCCACGGGGATAGACTGAATCCACCATGAGTTCTCAGACCTCCGAGCAGACGGACAGCACTGCTGAGTCCGCACCAGGCGCAGCTGAAGCGCTCCCACTGCTGACCGAACCGCGCGACGGCGTGCCTCTGGTCATCGACACTCCTGCGGGCCTGGCACGGGCAGCGGCTGCGCTGGCCGCCGGCACCGGCCCGGCGGGCGTGGACGCCGAGCGGGCCTCCGGATTCCGCTACGGCCAGCGGGCGTTCCTGGTCCAGATCCGTCGGGAGGGTGCGGGGACCTGGCTGATCGATCCCGAGCCGTTCGACGACCTGCGGATCATCGACGACGCCCTGAACGGCGTCGAATGGATCCTGCACGCCGCCAGCCAGGATCTCCCCTGCCTCTCGGAGCTCGGGATGTGGCCGGACAAACTCTTCGACACCGAACTCGCCGGGCGCCTCGCGGGACTTCCACGGGTGGGCCTCGCCGCGGTCATCGAGTCGCAGTTGGGCTTCAGCCTCGCCAAGGAGCACTCCGCGGCCGACTGGTCCAAGCGACCGCTCCCGGAACCGTGGCTCCGCTACGCGGCCCTGGATGTCGAGGTGCTGGCCGAACTGCGGGACAAGCTCGCGGATCTTCTCGAGCAGGACGGCAAGCTCGAGCTGGCCGAGCAGGAATTCGACTACATCCGCCGGACTCCCCCCGCTGAGCCCCGCGTGGACCCCTGGCGCCGCACCTCGGGCCTGCACCAGCTGCGTGACCGCAGGCAGCTCGCGGCCGTCCGGCAGATGTGGCTGGAACGTGAGGACCTCGCCCAACGCCGCGACGTCGCTCCGGGCCGACTCATCCCCGATTCGGCGATCGTGGCGGCGGCCAAGGCGATGCCGAGCACCGTTCCACAGCTCCTCGCCACCAAGGGGTTCCACGGGCGAGCCGCAGCGAAAGAGGCCCCGCGCTGGCTCCGCTGCATCAGTGAGGCGAAGAAGCTCACCGACCTGCCTCCCCTGCACGTGTCCACGAACGCGCCCCCGCCGCCCCGCATCTGGGCCGAGAGGGATCCTGAGGCTGCTGCC
>JASLBS010000258.1 GCA_030146405.1 Arthrobacter sp. | reverse complement strand
CTGCAGGAGCTCGGCGTGGCACGGATCTCCTACGGCCCGTGGACCCAGCGCGTGGCCCTGACAGCACTGGCCGACTCCGCCCGGGAACTCCTCGCCGACGGCGCACTGCCCGAGGGAACGCTCCCGCTCAACTAGTCGCCTGCTCAACGCCCCGGACCCCGGTCAGCCCTGCGAGGGCCGGCCGGGGTCCGCGGTGTCGGCTGCCGTCCCGAGCAGTTCCACGATCCTGGTCCACGCCGTGGAACCGGGAGTGACGACCGCGAAGTGGTCCCCGGGGACGAGCACCAACTCCGCCGTCCCTCCTGCGTCCATGGCGGCTGCGACATAGTTCTCCGACTGACTGAGCGGAACCGTGGTGTCCTCCGTACCGTGCACGGCATATATCGGGATGGCCAGGGGTACCGCCGTCATCGGGTCGGCCAGCCGGTAGCGGATCGGGTCCACCGGCTCCGGTCCGAGAAGGTTCTCCACGGCGCCGTTGCTCAGGCCGAGGTCATGGGCCTCGCGGAGATCGAGCACACCGGCCTGGCTGACGACGGCGGTCAGGGCCACCCGCGGTGCGCCCGCGCCGGGCGCGCCGACCGGCAGGCCCGCCCGGCCGGCGGCCCACACGGCCAGGTGGCCACCGGCGGAATGACCCAGCGCCGTCGTCGACCCGAGCTCGAAACCGTGCTCCTCCGCGGCCATGGCGAGGTGGTCGATGCCGGCTGCGACGTCGTCGAACGTGGCCGGCCATCCCCCGCCGCCGCCCACCCGCCGGTACTCCAGGTTCCAGCAGACATACCCGCGCCCGGCGAGGTCCTGCGCGAGCGGTTCGCCGAGTTCAGCGCCGTAGGTGGAGCGCCAGTACCCTCCGTGGATGATGACCACGACACCGCGCACGGCCCGACCGGCGTCGGGAAGGTACAGATCCGCGAACTGACCGGGGTCGTCGCCATAGGAGTAGCGCTGCGGTGGAAGCGCAGTGTCCCCGGTTCCCAGCCTGATGCCGCACGCGGCGAGGAGGGCGGCTCCGGCCGCGGCGGCCAGGGCAAGGAGGGACCGTCGGCCCAGAGGATTCACAGTGGAAGCGTAGACGCTGCAGCCGGACTCCCATCCTGCGGGCAACCGTTCCCCGCCCTGTCACCATCGTTGGCTACGATGAGGACTCGTGCGGAAAGGCAGGCAGATGGGCGCGTGGGAAGATCTCGACGAACGGCTGCGGCCGTCCGTCGACATGCATGTGCGCGAGTACGAGCGGGTGCGCCCTGCCCTCGAACGGGTCACGAACGCCATGCGGGACAGCATCTGGGCGATCTTCGAGGACACCGATGAGCTGAGGCCCCTCTTCGTCACCTCGCGGACCAAGACGATCGAGTCGTTCAGGGACAAGGCGGCCCGCACCCTTCCCTCCCCCGACGCCGGCGCACCGCCCGTGCTCGTCTTCCCTGATCCCCTGCGGAACCTCACCGATCTGGTGGGCGTGCGGATCATCACCACGCTGCCGCACGAGGTGGACCTCGCGGCCAACCAGTTGAAGCGTCAGCGCCAGGAGTTCGACTGCCGCGGCGACCGCGAGAAGGACATCGGTTCCATCGAGTCGGGCACCTACGGGTACTCCAGCCGGCACCTCATCATGCGGACCATCCACAACGAGACCGTCCGGGCGTTCCAGCAGGTCGTGGACCCCACCACCAAAGCCGCCGGAAGCTACCTCTTCGAAGTGCAGATCCGAACCGTCCTGGCGCACGCGTGGTCCGAGATCGAGCACGACATCCGCTTCAAGGCCGCGAATCCGAAGGCGTGGAGCCCCTACTTCGATCGCCAGTTCACCGGGACGGCCGCGATGCTGGAGACCGTGGAGACGGCGTTCGCCGAACTGCACGAGCGGTACGAGACGGTGACCGGGTTCTGGGACGAGGACGGTGAGGGCAGCGCGCCGCTGACGCCCAACCGCATCCGCGACATCTGGCAGACCCTGCTGCCGCACGTGGACCGGAAGTCCGACGACAACTGGGGGTGGGCCGCGGAACTCCTCGCGGCCCACGACCTGAGGACCACGATCGAACTCGTGTCGCTCCTGCAGGCCGACACCATCACCACCGTCCGCCGGGCCCTGGACCACCGGTACTCCCCCGGCCCGGACCGGCTCCTGGACGACATGCTGCTGTGGCACTACGGCGAACGCCACATCGACCTGACCGCCGAATCCGCCGACCTGGACACCACCCCGCGCCGCGACAGCCTCCAGCGCCGCTACCGGCAGATGGAGAGCTACCGGGCGCTGCACCCCGACGCGGCCTAGGAACCGCGTCCCCCGAGGCTCACACCCGGAGTGCTGCCGTCCGGAAGAGGTGCGCCTTGAGGATCGTCGGGACGACGACGTCACCCGCCCGGGGCTGCCAGTCCCGGACGTGCGCCCGCAGCAACACCCCGTCCCACAGGACCGAGACGTCGAAGCCGTGAAGGCCGAAGAGGGCCGAGGTCACGGTGCCGCTGCCCTCGACGGGGTGATCGACCCGCGTCAGCACGATGTCGGCCGGCATCACCGCTGCCTGCAGGGTGGATCCACGTCCCACATCGCGATACGAATCGACGCGCAGGTGACTGCCCTGGCCATGGACTCGTACTGCAGCCCCGTTGTCCGCGGTCGCGTCGAAGAGGGTTGCATCGGCGACGAAGCCGGCCACGAAGGCGGAGTCCGGTTCGTCCAGGAGCTGGTGGGGAGTGCCCACCTGCTCCACGCGACCGTCCCTGAGGACGACGATCCGATCAGCGAGAGCCAGTGCCTCGGAACGATCGTGCGTCACATGGATGGTGGTCAGGCTCTCCTCCCGGGTGAGCGCCCTGAGCTCGAGCCGCAGACGTGCGCGCAGCGGCTCGTCCAGGGAGGAGAGGGCCTCGTCCAGCAGGAGCGCCTGCGGAGTGGCGACGATCGCGCGGGCCAGTGCGACGCGCTGGCGTTGCCCACCGGACATCGACAGGGGATTCCGTTCACCGGTGCCCGCCAGGCCCACCTTCTCCAGGACCGCGTCGACACGCTGCCGGACCTCCGGCCGGGGTACGCGCGCGAGCTTGAGTGCGTAGCCGACGTTGCGGCTCACGGACCAGTGGGGCCAGATCGCATGCTCCTGGAACACCATGCCCAACCCACGCCCCTCCGGAGGTACCCAGGTGGTGTCGCCCAGGACATCCCTGCCCCCGATGGACAGGGTGCCCCGGGCCGGGCGGATGAAGCCGGCGATCGACCGGAGGAGCGTCGTCTTGCCCGAGCCGGACGGGCCCACCAGGGCGAGGAACTCCCCGTCCGCGGCGTGGAAGCTGATGTCGTCCAACCCCACGTGCCCGTTGGGGTAGACGTGCCGCAGATGTGCCGCTGTGATCGATCCCATCAGGTTCTCCTTTGCAGTGATCGTGCCGCCGCACGCGCACTCAGACCCGCCGTGAGCGAGAGCCCGGCGATCCCGGTGAGTGCGACGATCAGGGCGAGCGCCGACGCCGAGTTGTAGTCCCCGGCCTGTTGCAGGTTGAAGATGACGACGCCCAACGTCTGGCTCCCCGGGGCCACGAGCAGCACGGAGATCGTCAGTTCCCTCACGGCCGTCAACAGCACGACGACGCCTCCCGTGAGCGCGGCGGGCGCTGCCAACCGCACCGCCACGTCGGTCAGCGCCCGGAGCGGTGACGCACCGGCCAGCCGTGCCGCTTCGTCGAGCGATGTCGGCACGGACTGCAGGGGCGCCCTGACGGCCTGCACCACGAGTGCCAGGAACGCGGTGACGTAGGCCCCGAGGATCACCCACGGCGTGTTGAAGATGCCGAGCAGAGGAGCCACGAGCAGCCAGGCGACGGCCACCACGAGTCCGGGCAGAGCCTGCGGAAGGAGGACCGTCACGTCGAGAGCCGCATTGGTCCGGCTCCGGGTACGCATCAGGAGGGCTGCGACACCGAGCCCGAGAACTCCGCAGATCAGCGCTGCACCCACCGCGAGGAAGATCGAGTTGCTGAACCCCCGGCGGGCGCCACGCGACGTGACGGCATTGGTGATGTTGTCCAGGGTCACCGTGTCCCAGGTCAGGGGAATTCCCGGTGCAGGAAGGAGGGCCTGTGAGGTGAGCGCCAGGAGCGGGAAGACGCAGATGCACGCGGCGATGACCCCCAGTGCCCCGCTGAGCGGGAGGCGTAGCCGGCCGAGAGCGAGCGGAGTACCCACACGGGAGTCACCGTCGAGTTCGAGCCCGGAGGTGAACCTCCGCTGCAGGACGACGGCGGCCAGGGCGAGCACCAGGAGCACCAGTCCGATGGCAGAGACGGCAGGAAGGGGGTTGCTGATCGTGCCCGAGGCAAGGTACCGGTACACGAGGGTGGTGAGGGTGGTGTACCGCTCCGGAAGTCCGATCAGCGCCGGAATGCCGAAGTCCGAGAGGTTCGCGACGAACGTGAGCATCAGGGCTGCCAGCAGACCGGGGCGCATGAGTGGCAGCGTGATGTCCCGCAGGGTCTGCCAGGTCGTCGCACCGCTGATGCGGGCTGCTTCCTCGAGACCCGACGGGACCCGGCGCATGGCTGCTGCGATCACCAGGTAGGCGAAGGGGTAGGAGTGAACGGACAGCAGGAAGACGACGCCCCATCCACCGAACACGCTGACGTTCGGCGTGTCCGTCCCGACCACGGTCCTGAGCAGTCCGTTGACCGGACCATTGGGCCCCAGGAGCGCGATCCAGGCCATCGCACCGATGAAGGGCGGGATCAGGAAGGGGAGAAGGAACACCCAGCGGAGCGCAGTACGGCCGGGGAGATCGGTCCTGTCCAGGAACACGGCGAGCAGTGCTCCCATGATCGTCGCGAGGAGCGCGGACCCGGCGGCGGAGGACACGCTGTTGATGGTTGCGTCCAGTACCTCCGGAGTCAGGATGAGCGACGCATTCCCGGGCCGTACGCCGAGGCGGACCACCATGGCGAGCGGGAGGAGGATCAGTACCGTCAGGACGATCCACACTGCTGCGCGTAGTACCCCGAATCCGTCGCGGACTACGGCTTTGCGCGGATGATGTCCTGAGAGGAGTGCGATGTCACCGGAGGAGGTCATTGAAGGTGGCGACCGCCTCGTCCTGCGTTGCCGCGATCTGCTCCAGATCCGGAGTGATGAGGTTGATGTCCGCCAGTTCCGGTGCGCCCTCCGGCACCCCGACGTCGTCCCGCACGGGTACGTAGGACTGCTCGACGGCAATCTCCTGCCCCTCCTGCGAGACGAGGAAGTCGATGAAGCTGTTCGCCGCGGCCGCGTTCCGGGAGTCGGTGAAGACCCCGGCCGGCTGCGAGACGTAGGGCACGCCGTCGGTCGGGTAGTTCAGTGCGATGGGTGAGCCCTTGTCCGCCAGCTCCCTCGCCACGTAGTCCACCACGATGCCGATTCCCGCCGTGCCGTCCGCGACCGCCTGTCCCACCGGCCCGTTGCTCTCGAGCACAGTGGGGTTGTTCTCCACGAGGGCGGTCAGCCACTTCTCGCCGAGGTTCTCCTGCTGCAGCCAGACCGCCGTGTTGAAGGCGGCGGCTCCGGAGACGTCGGGGTTCGGCATCGCGATCTGGTCCTTGAACTCGGACCCCGTGAGCTCCGCCCAGCTCTCCGGTGCGGCGTCGATCATCGTGGTGTTGTAGGCGATCACCGTGGGGATGATGCGTGTGCCCACGTAGAAGCCCTCGGGGTCCACGACGTCCTGGTTCAGGTCGGCATCGTTCTGCAGGTCGAGTTCCTGGAGGTCCCCCTCGGCGGCGTAGGCCTCGAACGTGGGAACGTCGGCGGCGAGGACGATGTCCGCCTGGATGGACCCGGACTCCTTCTCGGCGGCGATACGCGTCTTGAGCTCCCCGGTAGCAGCCCGGAAGACCTGCACGTCGACCTCGGGCTCGACCTCGTTGTAGGCGGCCACGATCTCGTCGATCTTCGCCTGTGGTTCCGAGGTGTAGACGGTGATCGTGCCGCTGAGCCCGGCACTGTCCGTTCCGTCCGCGCTGGTTCCGCCGTCGGCACCTGCTGCACAGGCAGTCACGAGAACCAGGGGTACTGCGATGAGGGCGGTACGAGCGAGGGAACGCATGGTCAATCTCCTTGGCTGATCGGGACGGAACCACCCGGATGCCCCGCTCGGGGTGTTCCTGGGTGTCTCTGCCTGGCTCTTCCGATGCAAGTCCTGGGAGATGACCGTTCGATGAACTGCGTGCAACCGCAGACGGAACCGCTCCGCAACTCGGCGCGGCCGGTGCGGGAATGCCGGCACCCCCACCTCGGGGACGCCCTACACCGTCGCTGCCCGGTACTTCGTCGAACGGCGCGTCGGGCGATCGATCGTGGGAAGCTCGCGCACCCGCGCCAGCTCGTACTCGATGGCGGCAGCCATCCGCTCGCAGAATGCCCGGCTCTCCTCCGCGGCGTCGGGTTGCTCGTCCACCACGTGGTCCACGACTCCGCGTCCGACGAGCGCGGCGATCTTGACGCCCTGGGCCTCGGCCATCTCGGCTGCGCGGTCCACCGTGCGGTGCACGATGGCGCTCGCACCCTCCGGGGGCAACGGCGAGAGCCACGCGTGTTCGGCGGCGATGGTGCTGTCCGCCGGCAGCAGCGCGAGTGCACCGCCGCCCGCCCCCTGGCCGAGCAGGACGGAGACGGAGGGGGAGGCGAGCCCGATGAGGTCGTACAGGGAGCGGGCTATCTCACCGGCCAGACCGCCCTCCTCCGCTTCCTTGGACAGGTCCGCTCCGGCTGTGTCGATGACCGTGAGCAGCGGTAGTCCCAGTTCCTCCGCGAGCTTCATGCCGCGGCGGGCCTCCCGGAGCGACGCCGGTCCCATGGCACTGTCTTCCGAGCGGCGCGGGCGCTGGTGTCCCAGCACGATGCAGGGCTGCTCACCGAAGCGGGCCAGCGCGAGCAGCAACCCCGGATCCCGTTCACCCTGGCCCGTACCGTTCAGCGGCAGGACGTCCCGGGCGCCGTGGGCCAGGAGGCGCAGGAGATCGGGGCGCCTGCGGTTGCGCGAGATGAGGATGGAGGTCCATGCGTCCCCGTCACCCGCGCGTACCGAGACCGTCGACGGCACCATGGGCATGACCTCCGGCCTGGCCAGCAGCACGGTGAGTGCGGTGTCCACGATCCCCGCCAGGTGCTCGGGTGGAACCACGGCGTCGATCAGACCCCGGTCGAAGAGGTGCTCGGCGGTCTGGACCCCCGGCGGGAACTGCCGACCGTACAGGGCCTCGTAGACGCGCGGGCCCAGGAAACCGAGCAGCGCCCCGGGCTCGGCCACGGTGACGTGGCCCAACGAACCCCAGGACGCCATGACACCCCCCGTGGTGGGATGGCGCAGGTAGACGAGGTAGGGCAGACCAGCCTGCCGGTGGGCGCGCACTGCACCGGTGATGTCCACCATGGACAGGAAGGCGGGCGTGCCCTCCTGCATGCGTGTACCGCCCGACGCCGGTCCGGCCAGCAGCGGCAGGAGTTCCGACGTCGCCCGTTGGATCGCCGCGGTGATGCGGGTGGCTGCGGCACTGCCGATGGACCCGGCGAGGAACATGAACTCGGAGACGATCACGGCCACGCGCCTGCCGCGGATGAGGCCCTCCCCGGTGAGCACGGACTCGTCCGCCCCGCTCTTCTCCCCGGCCCTGCGCAGTTCCTCCGCGTAGGAGGGCGCGATGCGCGGTCCGGCAACCGGCACGGGCTCGTCCCACGAGGTGAAGGAACCGGCGTCGAGCACGACGTCGATGAGTTCGCGGGCGGTCAGGTGCCGTATGCGCCCCTCCGCACTCACGCGTCGGCACCTCCCGATGGTGTTCGTACCAGCCAGGCGCGGATCGCCTCACCGTCGCCGTCGAGCAGCGGTGGCGCCGTGTGGGAGGTCGGTGTGGTCTCACCGGTGTCGTCGAAGAAACGCAGCGGCGGACCGGGCAGCTCGATCGTCCCGAGGACCGGGTGCTGGACGGAGAGCAGCAGGCCCTGCGAGTGGACCTGGTCCCAGGCGTACACCTCGTCCAGGGTCCGCACCTTGCCCGCGGGGATCCCCGCCTCGTTGAGCTTGGCCAGCAGCGGTTCCGCCTCGTAGGCCGAGAAGGCGTCCTCGACGACGCCGATCACCAGGTCCCGATTCCTCACCCGCTCCGCGTTGTCGGCGAACTCGGGGCGCCCGGCGTCGATCCCGAAGGCCGCGGTGAAGGTGGCCCACAGCTTCTCGCTCCCCACACTGATCTGCACCTTCCCGCCGCGGCAGTTGAACAGACCGTACGGGGCGATCGACGGGTGGTGATTGCCCTGCGCCCGCGGCACCTCACCGGCCACCGTGGTCCGTGTGCCCTGGAACGCATGGACACCGACGATGGCGGCCAGGAGCGACGTGCGGACCACCTGTCCCTTGCCCGTCTGCTCGCGCTCGAGCAGCGCCGCGACGGCGCCGTAAGCGCCGTACATGCCGGACAGGAGGTCGGCGATCGGGACGCCCACGCGCTGCGGGTTCTCGGGATCGGGCCCGGTGACGGACATCAGGCCGGCCTCGCCCTGCACGATCTGGTCGTAACCGCTGCGCTTCGCCTCCGGACCGTCATGACCGAAGCCCGTGATCGAGAGGATCACCAAACCCGGGTTGAGGGCGTGCATGGCGTCGGTGGAGAAGCCGAGGCGGTCCAGGACACCGGGCCGGAAGTTCTCCACCACCACGTCCGCCCGCCGCAGGAGCTCCGTGAGCACGTCCTTGCCGTCCTCGCTCTTGAGGTCCAGGGCGATGGACTCCTTGTTCCTGTTGCAGGACAGGAAGTACGTGGCCTGCCGGTCGTCCTCCGGTCCCACGAAGGGCGGGCCCCAGCCACGCGTGTCGTCCCCCGTACCGGGGGTCTCCACCTTGATGACGCGGGCCCCGAGGTCACCGAGCATCATGCCCGCGTGGGGTCCGGCAAGGGCCCGGCTGAGGTCCACCACCAGGCGGCCCGCCAGGGGTCCGGCGCGGTTCTGGCCGGAGGTCGGGGTGGGGAGGTTCGTCTCGGCGCTCATGGTTCCTTCCGGGGAGCTGGTGCTGTTGGGACGGCGGCTGTGGCGGGTCTACAGCCAGCCGGGGACGACGAGGACGAGCCATGCGATGAGTGGGCCCACCACGACCACGATGGCTCCGTACCCGAGGATCTGCTTGTAGAACCGCTCCTTGTCCGTCCCCTCCGGGGCGTTGGCCAGAACCAGCGCACCGTTGGTGGAGAACGGTGAGACGTCCACGATCGTGGAGGAGATCGCGAGCGCACACACCAGGCCGACGGCACCCACCGCACCGGTCTCGAGGAACGGGACGGCCAGCGGGATCAGGGCCGCGAGGATCGCCGTGGAGGACGCGAACGCGGACACCACACCGCCGATGTAGCAGATGAGAAGTGCCGCGAGCAGTGGCATACCCAGGCCCACCACGCCGTCGGACACGTACTCGACGGTGCCGGCGGCCTGCAGGACCCCCACGAAGGTGAGCATGCCGCAGATCAGCAGCACCGTGGACCAGGCGATCTTGTTCACCGCGCCGCTCTGGGCCTTCGGCGAGATCAGCGCGAGGACCACCGCGACGGTGATGGCCACGAATCCTACGTCCACCTTGAAGCCGAGGGCGATCACCGCGAGCGCGATCAGGCCGAGGATCGTGGCGATCTGCGAGACGCGGTCCTCGCGGGACCTGGTGGCCGTGACGCCGTCGCCCGCGGGGTCACGCGGACCATAGGTGCCGCTGCCGGTGCTCTTGAAGGTGACGTCCGCTGCTCGTGCACCGGCGCTGACGTTCATACGGGCCTCGGCGGCTTCCTCGACGAAGTGGGTCATGCGCGAGGAGAGGAGCTTCCGCCCGCCGAGCACGACGAACAGCACCACGGAGATGAGCAGGTTGAAGATGAAACTCGCGAGGAACACTGCGAGCTGGCTGTACTCGAAGCCTGCGGAGCTCACGATGTCATTGACGATGACGCCGTAGACGGCGATGGGCGAGAAGCCGCCCGCCTGGGCGCCGTGGACCACCATCATGCCCATGAGCAAGGGGGAGATCCTGTGGCGTGCTGCGAAGCCGAGTGCCACCGGGGCCATGATGGCCACGGCTGCCGGGCCCAGGGCGCCTACGGCGGTGATGACGGCGGTGATGAGGAACATGACCCAGGGGATCAGGGCCACGCGGTTGTTCACGAGTTTCACCGCGCCGGAGACCAGGAGGTCGATCGTCCCGTTGTTCTGGGCGATGGCGAAGAGATAGGTCACGCCGACGAGCGTGAGGAAGAGGCCTCCGGGGAACTCGGCGACGATCTCGCTGGTCTCCATTCCCAGGACGGCCGTTCCGAGGATGAAGGCCCCGACGAATGCGAGGGCGCCCATGTTGATGGGTAGCAGGGTGGCTATCAGGAACATCACCGCGAGGATGATGATCGAAAGGATCGGAGCGGACATCTTCATCCTTCGGCAGGAAACGGGAGGAACCCTGGCTGTGACGTGCGTTACAGGATCACTGGCCTAGCCTGTAGGACTCCGGATGTCCGTGTCAACCGTTTCTCGGTAGCATGGGCGGGAACCACCAGGGGGAGATGCAGGATGACCGAGCCAGCCCGTCCACAACCTCTGGGCCGCATTGCGCGGCCGCGCCTGTACGAGCAGCTCGTGGAACAGCTCCTCGGTTACATCGAGTCCGCCAGGCTCCGGCCGGGGGACCTCCTGCCCGCCGAGCGCGACCTCGCCGAACGCCTCGGTGTCTCGCGTGCCACCCTCGCCCAGGCGTTGGTGGCGCTCGAGGTGCTCGGGGTCATCGACGTCCAGCACGGCACGGGCGCCGTGCTCCGCCACCGTGCCAGTGTCGCAACCGTCATCAAAGGATTGAGGGAGCACCAGAGCCGGCTCCCCGACATCGTGGAGGCGCGCAGCACCCTGGAGGTGAGACTCGCCGCCCTGGCGGCGGAGCGGCGCACGGAGGAGGACCTCGCCGCGATCGACCACGCGCTCGAATCGATGCGGGCGGAGATCGACGGCGGCGACCGCGGGGCCCACGGTGACGAACTCTTCCATCAGTCCGTCACGGCGGCGGCCCACTCCCCCGTCATGGCACAGCTGATGGCCTTCATCGCTGAGATGGTCCTGGAGACCCGCCTCGAATCCCTGGCCCAACCCGGGCGGCCCGAGCAGTCCCTGACGTCGCACCGCAGTATCGCCGCAGCCATCCGGGCACAGGACGCGACGGCGGCGGCGGATGCCATGCACGAGCACATCGAACTCGTCTCGGATGTGGCCCTGCTGAGATAGTCCTGCCCCAGCACACGACGACGGCCGGCCCCCGATGCGGGAGACCGGCCGTCATGGTGCCATAAGGGCCTGTGGCTCAGGCCTCGGAGACCTGCGCTGCGAGGTTCCCCAGCGTGGACTCGAGGTCATCGTGGGACACCGCCGGGAAGCTCACCTTCTTGAGGATCTCCTTGTCGGTGACCGCTGACCAGTCGTAGGTCACGGACACGTTGGTGGCTGCGGGACCGGCAGCTTCGAAGCGCCAGACCCACTCCCATCCCGGGGGCTCCTGGCCGGCGGGCGCGGTCTTCCAGGCGAGCAACTTGTTCTCGTCGTAGCCGATCACGTGGTTGTCGGTCTGGTAGTCGCCACCCATCTTGTCCCAGGTCATGTTCATGGTGAACACCTGACCTGCTCCGGTGATGCGATCGGACTTGCTGTCGGACTGCACCATGCCGGAGCCGTCGAGGGCCGCATGGTGCTCCGGGTTGGAGAGGAAGTGGAAGATCGCGTCCGCGGGTGCGTCGATGGTGCGCTGCGCGGAAATGCTCGTCTCGGTCATTCGGTGTTCTCCTTCTGGTTGTGGCGGCGGGATTCGCTTCGCGTCGTGCGGTCGAAACTGCGGCGCGAATTGCTTCCCGGTTCAACACTGCCACGTCTCCGGCGATCATGGTCGACTTCCCCTGTCGGTGGAACGTCCCTCGTACGGGACCTCAGAGCTCCACGACGACATCGGACGGCGTCTTGTCGGGACGCCAGCCCCGCCACACCGGGTGGCGGAGGCGCCCGGTACCGGTGTGCTCGCTGTACTGCACCTCACCCACCAGGGCGGGCCGCACCCAGTGGGCGTCCGAGGCATCGGCGGTGGGCACGCCATCGAGCGGCGCTGTCCTGCGCGCGAGTCTCTTCAGCCGCGCACCTACTTCGGCCAGATCCCGCTCCGTGAGCCCGGACCCCACCCGGCCCACATAGCGGAGGTCCACGCCGTCGGGCACGGCGACGAGCAGGGAACCCACCTTCGACGCACGGCTCCCCTTGCCCGGGCGCCACCCCACCACGACCACCTCCTGCGTCCGGAGGTGCTTGATCTTCACCCACGACGCCGATCGCGTCCCGGGCTGGTAGTCGCTCGTGAGGCGTTTGGCCAGAATCCCCTCGAGTCCCAGCTGACGGCTGGCCTCGACTGCTTCCTCGAGTGTCGCGTCCAGGGCAGGCGGTACCTGGACGGAGCCGTCCTCCGCCTCGTCCACCGCTCTCTCGAGCAGCTCCCGGCGCTGGCAGTATTCCAGCCCGGTCAGGTCGTTGCCGTCGAGCTCGAGCAGGTCGAACAGCATGAGGCGCACAGGCGTCCTGATCCGCCCTGCCTCGATCTCCGCACGATGCACCAGCTTCATCCGCGTCTGCAGGAGGCTGAAATCGGGGCGGCCCTTCACGTTCAGGGCCACGATCTCGCCGTCGAGCACGGCGCTCTCCGCACTGAGGAGCCCGCCGAGGTTGCCGAGCTCCGGGTAGGTCACCGTGGCATCGATACCGTTGCGGCTGGTCAGCGTCACCGTTCCACCCGCTACCACGGCGATGCAGCGCACGCCGTCCCACTTCATCTCGTACGCCCACTCGCCGGGATCCGGGATCGCCTGCTCGGAACCGAGCGTAGCGAGCATGGGCCGCGGGATTTCCTGCCGCGCCGGAGGAGAAGCCGGGGTGGCAGACCCCGAAGATGTCCCGGCTGTCTTTGCTGGCCCGGTCCCGGCGTCACTTGCTCCCGGACGTTCCTCTCCCTCCCGATCCTGCTCCACGTCGGCACCGGGCTCGGGTTGTTCCTTCATGAGGTGGATCAGCCAGTTGCTCTTGCCCCCGGCCCCACCACCGGTGCCGATCAGCGCATAGCGGCGCACCGGGTTCCCGGCCTGCGCGAGCCCGCCATCGGGCTTCCCGTGGAGGGTGCAGATCACTTCCTTGCCGTCCCGCCACTTCTCCAGCTCGAAGGTCCCGGCATCCCAGACGGAAACCTCCCCCGCCCCGTATTCCCCCTTAGGAATACTTCCTTCGAAGGAACCGTAGGCCAGGGGGTGGTCCTCGGTCCGGACCGCCAGGTGGTTCTTGTCCGGGGTGAGGGGCGGGCCCTTCGGGAGCGCCCAGGACACCAGTACGCCCTCGTGCTCCAGCCGGAAATCGTAGTGCAGCCGCCGTGCGTGGTGCTCCTGGATCACGAAGCTGTTGCCCCCGGGCGCGCCTACCCCGTCGGGGACCGGTTCGGGCGTCCTCGCTGCGTCGCGCATGGACCGATAGGTGGACAGTCGGTCCGTGACCGCGCCGTCATCCCCGGACGCAACGGCCGGCGAGGTGGCGGGAGCGAGGATGTCCCCGAGATCCGCGAGGCGCTGGAGGACCTCGCGGTGGTCCAGCTGCCCGAGGTCGGCGTCCTCGAGCTCCTCCCAGGTGCGCGGGGCCGCGACCGTCGGGGAGAAGCGTCCGCGGAGCGAGTAGGGACTCACCGTGGTCTTGTTGCCGTTGTTCTGGCTCCAATCCACCAGCACCTTGCCCGAGCGGAGTGCTCTCTTCATGTCGCTCACGGCGAGGTCCGGGTGATCCGCCTCGAGCGCCCTGGCCAGCTCGTGGGCCACGGCGGACACCTGCTCCGAGGTCTGCCTGCCGGGAAGGGCGCAGTACAGGTGGATGCCCTTCGAGCCACTCGTCACGGGGAAGGGGTCGAGGCCCATGTCCTGGAGGATCGGGCGTGCCAGCCGGGCCACCTCGGCACACTCCGCAAGACCCACACCGTTCCCCGGATCGAGGTCGAGCACCATGCGATCCGGACGTCCCGCCTCACCGTCCACGTCGAAGCGCCACTGCGGCACGTGGATCTCGAGGGCCGCGATCTGGCCGAGCCACGTGAGGGTGGCCAGATCATTGACCATCGGGTAGACGTTCGCGTGGTCCCTGTGCTGGATCGCGCCGCGCTGCACCCACTCCGGGGTGCTGTCGCCGATGTTCTTCTGGAAGAACGCCTCACCGGGATCGTCCGGGGTGCCCACACCGTGCACCCATCGCTTCCGCGTGACGGGACGCCGGGCGGCATGGTGGATCAGATGCGGCGCAACGGCCGCATAGTAGGCGAGCACGTCGGCCTTCGTGGTCCCCGACGCCGGATACAGCACCTTGTCCAGGTTGGAGAGCCGGAGCGGACGGCCTTCCACGCTGACGGTCTGCTGCCGGGCGGATCGGGGAGGGACCATGCTCCAGTCTTGACCGGATGTCCACGGGATTCCAGTACCCACGGCCGGCCCGGCACCGTCCGGCGGCGATCACCGCAGCCGGCAGTCCGCGGTACGGCTAATCGGCGAACTGCTCGCGGTACCGGTTCACGTAGGTGTCCCACAGTGCCGGATCCTGTCCCAGGTTCCGCTTGTTGAGGAAGTCGTCCAGCCCCGCGATGGTCAGGTGCCATCCGGCCGCCATCGTGGCCGAGTGTCGCGGACTGCCCGGGGTCAGGAGGAGCACTAGGCGCGTCCCGTTGTCCTCCGTGCGGGTCAGTTCCCAGCGCAGCGTGTCCTTCTCCCAGGTGTAGGCGAGCACCGAGGGCCGCTCGGCCTCGAGCACCACTCCACGCAGCGGCTTCTGGTCCGCGTAGGTGAAGAGGATCTGCTCGTCCTTCCGGGGCTCGAACTCCATCTCGCACGGGAACCAGTACAGGAGCTTGTCCGTCTCGGTCAGGTGCTTCCAGAGCACCACCGGAGGGAACGCGAACTGGAACTCCAGGCGCAGCAGCGTGCCGCCGTCGTCGCTGGTGGTCTTGCTGACGATTGGCTCTACGTTCTCGGTCACCCCTCGAGTCTAATGGTGGGCGGCGCCGATCATCTGGCACCCTAAGCGTGCTTGGTGTTCACTGGACCCATGAGAGCCATCTGGAAGGGCGCGGTCGCATTCGGGTTGGTCAACGTACCGGTCAAGGTCTACAGCGCCACCGAGGACCACGACATCGCGCTGCACCAGGTGCATGACAAGGACGGCGGCCGTATCCGGTACCAGCGCCGGTGCGAGATCTGCAGCGAGGTGGTGGACTTCAAGCACATCGACAAGGCGTTCGACGACGGCGAGCACACCGTGGTGCTCGACGACGACGATCTCGCCTCCCTGCCCGTGGAGAGGAGCAGGGAGATCGAGGTGGTGGAATTCGTGCCGAGCGATCAGATCGACCCGATCATGTACGACCGCGCGTACTACCTGGAACCCGACGGCTCCTCCACCAAGGCCTATGTCCTCCTGAGGCGCACCCTCGAGGAGACGGACCGTACCGCCGTGGTCCAGTTCGCCCTGCGCCAGAAGAGCCGCCTCGCCGCACTGCGGGTGCGGGGGAAAGTGCTCATGCTCCAGACGCTCCTCTGGGACGACGAGGTGCGGGAGGCCGCCTTCCCTGCGCTCGACGAGAAAGTGCGGATCTCCTCGAAGGAGAAGGAGATGTCCGCAGCACTCGTGGAATCCTTCTCCACCGACTTCGATCCCGAGAACTTCACCGACGACTACCAGTCCCAGCTACGCACCCTGATCGACGCGAAGATCGAGAAGGGCGACACGATCGACACCGACGAGACCTTCGGTGTGGGCAAGGACGACGAGGACGACGACAACGTGCTCGACCTCATGGAGGCCCTGCGCCGTAGCGTGGAGAAGAACCGCGAGAAGAAGGCCGAGGCCAAGAAGTCCTCCGGCTCCGCCAAGAGAAAGGGCGCATGATGGCTTTTTTCACCGATAACCTCGGCCGCCAGACGATCTTCCAGAAGCCGAATGCGCCGATCCTCGGCTGGGCGCTGCTGGGTGTGGCGTCCTTCCTGGCCCTGGAGGACCAGAACCGCGAGCGCCTCCGGGTCGCGAGTTCCATCAGCCTGGCGATCTGGGCGGCGCTGGAACTCCTCTCCGGACGGAGCGGTTTCCGACGCAGCTCGGGCGCGCTCACGCTCTCCTGGCTCTGGCGCAGGTTCGGGCCCGCACTGCGAGCCTGAACCTGCGCCCCTCCGCTACCGGGAAACTACTGGCCGAGCGTCGCGGTATCGATCACGAAGCGGTAGCGCACATCGGAGGACAGCACGCGCTCGTACGCCTCGTTGATGGCGTCCGCCGAGATGACCTCGACCTCGGGTGCGATGCCGTGCTCGGCGCAGAAATCGAGCATCTCCTGGGTTTCGCGGATACCGCCGATGCCCGATCCCGCGAACGAGCGGCGCTGGTTGAACAGCGTGAACACGTGCAGGGGAAGGGCGTCCGCGGGGGCGCCGACGTTGACCATGGTTCCGTTGAGCCGCAGGAGCGAGAGGTAGGCGTCGAGGTCGATCTTCGCGCTCACCGTGTTGATGATGAGGTCGAAGTGCATGGCGAGCTTCTCGAACGTCCCGGGATCGCTCGTGGCGTAGTAGCCCGTTGCTCCGAAGCGCTTGCCGTCCTCCTGCTTGCTGAGGCTCTGCGACAGGACGGTGACCTCCGCCCCCATGGCGTGTGCGATCTTGACGGCCATGTGACCGAGTCCGCCGAGCCCTACCACGGCGACCCGCTTGCCCGGCCCTGCGTTCCAGTGGTTGAGCGGCGAGTACGTGGTGATGCCGGCGCAGAGCAGGGGTGCTGCCGCCTCGTAGGGGATGCTCTCCGGTACGGTCAGTACGAAGTCCTCGACCACCACGATGTGGGTCGAGTAGCCACCCTGCGTGATGGTACCGTCGCGGTCCTCGGCCCCGTAGGTGCCGACGTTCCCCTTCAGGCAGTACTGCTCCTCGCCCTCGGTGCAGTTGGCGCATTCGCCGCACGAGTTCACCATGCAGCCCACGCCCACGCGGTCGCCGACCTCGTGGCGCGTCACCTCGGTGCCGATCTCCTCGACGACGCCCACGATCTCGTGGCCCACGGTCAACGGGTACTGCTGAGGGCCCCATTCGCCGCGGACGGTATGGATGTCGGAGTGGCAGATCCCGGCGTAGGCGATCTTGATCAGCACGTCCTTCGCCCCGACATCGCGGCGCTCCACCGTGGTGGGAACGAGTGGCTCGGTGGCGGACGGGGCCGAGTAGGCGTGAACGGTTTTCATGGGATTCTCCTGAGGTGAAGCGACGGCGCGGAGGATTCGCGCGCCGGAGATGTGGGGGGCGGCCTAGCGCTCCTCGAAGACGTCCGGGACGCCGTCGTTGTCGCTGTCCAGACTTTCCTGCTCCTCGATCAACCGGTAGGCGCGGTTACGCCTGAGAAGCAGGATCGACGCCGCCACGGCGGCGATGAGCGAACCCGCCAGGATGGCCACCTTCGCGTGGTCGTCCCCGGGAGTGCCCTGACCGAACGCGAGCTCGCTGATCAGCAGTGACACGGTGAAGCCCACACCGGCGAGGATGGCCACGCCGACGATGTCCACCCAGGACAACCCGGGATCGAGGCTCGCCCTGGTGGTCCTGGTGACCGTCACGGTGGCGAGCAGGATGCCGATGGGCTTCCCGAACACGAGTGCCACCATGATGCCGACCGCGATGGGATCACTGACGGCGGCCGCCAGTCCTTCGAAGCCCCCGATCGCCACCCCCGCCGAGAAGAAGGCGAAGACGGGAACCGCGAACCCTGCGGACAGCGGGCGGATCCGGTGCTCCAGGGTGTCGGCCAGACCATCGGGGTGGATGTCGTGGGCCTTGAGGGTGCGTTCCGCCGCGGGCACCTCGGCCGGATGCTCGGGATCGTCGATGTGCGCGGGGACCACACCCCGGGGTAGCACGGGGATGGTGAATCCGAGCAGAACCCCGGCAACGGTCGCGTGGACGCCGGAATCGTGCACCAGTGCCCAGACCACGAAGGCCAGGGGCAGCAGGATGACCCAACCGGCCCAGGAGTGGCGCTGGAAGAAGCCGGCGAAACGTTGGGCCAGGAAGGCGAATGCGGCCAGCGGCACGATGGCCGTGAGCAGCGGCGAGACGTGGATGTCCTCCGAGTAGAAGAACGCGATGATGCTGATCGCCAGGAGATCGTCCACCACGGCGAGGGTCAGCAGGAAGATGCGCAGCGAACTCGGCAGGTGCGAGCCCACGACGGCCAGCACGGCCACGGCGAACGCGATGTCCGTCGCCGTGGGGATCGCCCATCCACGCAGGGCCTCCGGCCCGACACTGAGCGTGATCGCCACGTAGATCAGGGCCGGGACCACCACACCGCCCACCGCAGCGGCCACCGGGACGACGGCGCGGTCGAACTTCCGGAGATCGCCCGCAACGAACTCGCGTTTGAGCTCGAGACCCGCGAGGAAGAAGAAGATGGCGAGCAGTCCGTCCGCGGACCACGCCCCGACGCTCAGCTCCAGGTGCCAGGGCGCGTAGCCGAACCGGAAATCACGGATGGCGAAGTAGGTCTCGGCGGCCGCGGTGTTGGCGAAGATCAGGGCGGCGATGGTGGCCACGAGGAGCAGCGCTCCCCCTACCGTCTCCTTGCGCAGGATGCTGGTGATCCGCAGGTGCTCGGGGTAGCTGCCGTGGGTGAACACCCGGCTACCGTGCGAGGGCTGCGGAGGAGACGCTGGATCCGGTTGCTCAACCATCGAAAATCCTTCTTGTGGGCGCGCTGATAGGAGTGCCGACCAGACTTACCGGCTCACCAGCCTTCTAGCTTAGCCTGCACGTGAGGAAGGCTCAGCGCCGGGAATCACCCCCTCGAGGAGGCCGGACCCGCTACCCGTCCTTCGAGGAGGGGATCACTCGAGGGGGAAGTTCTCCTGCCGCAGCAGCTTCGCCAGGTGCTCGGCATTGCGGACCACTCCCGCCGTCGTCGTGGCCACCGCCTCGGGTACCTCCGCCAGGTCCTTGAGGTCCACGGCCTGCATGGCCTCGCCCACCCAGTAGGTGGATCCCTGCGAGGGCAGCGAGAAACCGATGTCATTGAGCCCCTGCATCATGTCGGCGATCGTCTTGTGCGCGCCGTCCTCGTTGCCCACCACGGCGACGACGGCGACCTTGCCCACCATGACGGGCCGCCCCTCCTCGTCCGTCTCGGCGATGTCGGCGTCGAGCCGCTCCATCACTCGCTGGGCCAGGCTGGAAGGATGCCCCACCCAGATGGGGGTGGACAGCACGAAGATGTCCGCGGCGAGGATCTTCTCGCGCAGCTGCGGCCATTCGTCGCCGTTCCCCATGTCCGTTTGCACGCCGGGTGCCACGTTGTGGTCCACCAGGCGGGCGCTCGACGTGGCGATGCCCCGTTCGGCGAACTGGTCGAGGATGTGGCGCGCCATCAGGTCGGAACTCGACGGCTCCGGGGACGGCGTCAAGCTGCAGACGAGGGCGAAGGCGGTCAGATCGGACATGGTGCTCCTTGGGTACGGACGAGGTGCAGGCGGATGGTCGGGGAAGCGTGACAGGGAGGTACCGCGGGTCCATCGGCGGGTGGTGCGATCCACCCCGCCGGGGAGGAGCCGGTCAGGAGGCCAGGACGTCGGCCAGCTGGGTGAGCGTTGCCACCTCGTGGTCCGGCGGGGCCATGACCGCTGGGTAGGGCGCTCCCGAGCGGTTGACCCATACGGTTCGGAGGCCGGCCCGGGCTGCACCGTGGAGGTCCCAGGGGTGGGCAGCTACGAGGACGACGTCGCCGGCTTCCCTTCGCAGGACGTCCAGGGCGTAGGCGTAGGACTCCGGGGTGGGCTTCCAACCCGGCGCATCCTCGACTGACAGCACGGCACCGACCCCCTCGCGGACCCGTGCGCGCTCCAGCAGGGCCTCCGCCGTCGTCCTGGCTCCGTTGGTCAGGGCCGCGACCTCGTATCCCGCCGAGACCAGTGCCCGGAGACCGGCGGCAACATCATCATGGGCCGGGAGCGCCTGGAGTGCCTCCAGCACGTGCGCCACGGCGTCGTCGACATCCCGGTTGAGGAGGTGGCCGGCGAGCACCGCGCGCAGTGCTCCCTCGGCAACCTCGACGAAGCGGGGATTCCCGCCGGTGGCCGACAGCGCGAAGCCGTCACGGAGAATCGCCGCGAACCAGTGCGCCGAGAGCTCCGGGGGTGCGCCGATCTCCTCGAAGTGCTGGGTCATCCGGCCCATGTCGGAGAGGGTCCCGTTGACGTCGAACAGCACCAGCGGCAGATTCATTACTGGCGGTACCCCTCCACCTGGCTGATCGGGCGGGCATCTGCCTCGGCAGGGTTCTCCCCGGCATCGGCCTTCGCGCGGCGTTGGCGCAGGAGGTCCCAGCACTGATCGAGCTCCTCCTCCACACGCTTCAAGCGGGTTGCCTGGTCCTGTTGCTCCGAACCAGCGGAGTCCTGGGGCTGGTCCCGGAGCTCGTGCTCCTCCTGGACGAGTGCCTGGATGCGTTGCAGGATGTCCTGGTTGTCCATGATGTGTCCCTTTCGTCATCGCCGTGCCGGGCTGACCGGAAATACTCAGCAGGCTTTCTATCAGGCTACTGAGGTGACGCCCCAAAGACCAGTGACAGGTGGGCAGCCTGCATCGGGCCGTACGGTGCATGAAGGGGGGCCTGAATTGGGCGGAACGCCGGGATGCCCTAAGCTATGGAGGAACCATTTGCCTGTGTAGCTCAGTCTGGTAGAGCATCCGCTTCACACGCGGAAGGCCCGGGGATCAAGGCCCCGCGCAGGCACGAGGATTCAGGGGAAGGCCCGCATCGACATCGTCGGTGCGGGCCTTCTGCATTTCCGGGCGGAGCAGATTCTCCTTGCGATGCACGACGCCGGGTGCGAAGGATGGGGTATGGACTTCACACCGAGCACAGCAATCGTCACCGGCGCCGACTCCGGAATCGGCCGCGCCACAGCCATCGCCCTCGCAGCCGCCGGATGCGACGTCGGTATCACCTGGCACTCCGACGAGGACGGCGCCGAGGAGACCGCGCGCCTGGTCCGCGAGAAGGGCCGCAACGCCGCCGTGGCGCAGCTCGACACCACCGACGCCCCCGCCTGCGGCGACGTCGTGGACCAGCTCGCCCAGGAACTCGGTGGGCTCGACGTGTTCGTGAACAACGCGGGCGTCAACGGCGGCACCATGTTCATGGACACGGACTGGGACACCTGGCGCAGAACCATGGGCGCCAATCTGGACGGCGCGTTCGTCTGCATCCAGCGTGCGGCCCGGCACATGATCGACGCCGGCAAGGGCGGCCGCATCATCGCCGTGACCAGCGTCCACCAGGAGCAGCCGCGTGTGGGCTCGGCCGCGTACGACGCCTCCAAGCACGGGCTCGGCGGCCTGATCAGGACCATCGCCCTGGAACTCGCACACCAGGGGATCACCGCCAATGCGGTGCTGCCCGGCGAGATCAACACCCCCATGAACGACTCCGAGGACCAGGACCCGCGCTCCATGGATCGTCCCGGTATTCCCGTGGGACGCCCTGGCGCTCCGGAGGAGATCGCCGACGTCGTCGCCTTCCTCGCCTCCGGAGCCGCCAGCTACGTCAACGGGGCATCCTTCGTGGTGGACGGCGGCATGCTGCTCATGGGTCCGCAGGCGGGTTCCCACCTGACCAGTGGGGATTGGCGCACACTCTGAGCGACACCATGTGACCGATGCCACGATCTTCAGCAGGCGTTCATGCGGCGTTCAGGACACCTCGCTAGCGTGGGTGATCCCGAACGGTTTCAGCGAAAGGCCCCGTCATGGACTTGCTCCCATCCTCCTTCCCCGATCTCGAACCGCAGGACTGGACGGGCTTCAGGCGGGGAGAGCACATCACCCTGCAGCACCCGGCGGGCACCCAGTTGCGGGGTGTCCTCGACATGCGCACCGACGACGCATCGGTGGTCTGGATCCAGCTCCACGACGGCGGTGGCCGTCGCCTGGTGCACCGGGCCGACGGCTACCACCTCCGTCGCGGCTGACCGGCGGTCCTCACCTCGGCCCTGGACCCGGTGACGTCGATCGGCCGACCATGTGTTCGTCGGGTCCGTACGAACACTGAAGGCGGACCCCGACGAGGGATCCGCCTTCAGTGGTACGGGCCGGGTACGGCCGCTCGAGCGTCAGCCGATGCGGGGCCCACCGGAATCGGGATCGTTCGTGGCCGTGTCCGGCAGCGAACTGTTCGCGGGTAGCCCCTCGGACGTTCCCCCGGTCGTGGGTGCGTCGATGTTGCCGCGCCAGGCACCGGTCTCGCCACCGCTCTTCTCGATGAACGCCTTGAACCGCTTGAGATCACCCTTCACCTGGATCGCGTCGGCATTCACCACCGCACCGACCTTCTCCGTGAAGGTCTCGGGGTGCCAGTCGATCTGCACCATGAGGCGCGTGGTGGTGTCATCGATGCGGTGGAAGGTGACCACACCGGCGTGGGACTCGCCGTCGGTGCTCTTCCAGGCCACCCGCTCGTCCGGGTGCTGCTCGGTGATCTCGGCGTCGAACTCGCGCGTGACGCCGCCGATGCTGGTCACCCAGTGCGTCTGCGTCTCGGACGTCTGCGTGATCGAATCGACCCCACCCATGAACTGGGGGAAGCTCTCGAACTGCGTCCACTGGTTGTAGGCCGTGCTGACCGGTACTGCTACGTCGATTGATTCCTGAACTGAAGCCATTGCGGTTCCTCCTTCATCGAGACCCTGGTGCCGCCCACCACCCCTGCGGGGCCAATGGTACGGCTGACCATAAGTTCACTTAGCGTAAGCAGATCGGCTGGATTAGACCAACACGCAGGTCTAGGGTGAAAGGAGTCCTCCCGGTAGGAATCAGCGCGTTCGCGCCTTCCCGGGAGGAGCGACATCTCTTCAACACTGGAGGACTCATGAAGGCTTCATCCACCCTGACTGACAACATGCAGGCCGTCCTGGTCGACCTCGTCGAGCTGCACCTGCAGGGCAAGCAGGCCCACTGGAACGTGGTCGGCAAGAACTTCCGCGACCTCCACCTGCAGCTGGACGAGATCATCGAGGACGCCCGCACCTTCGCCGACGACATGGCGGAGCGCATGCGCTCGCTCCACGCCGTCCCGGACGGCCGCAGCATCGCCGTCGCGGAGGGCACGCACATCGCTCCGTTCCCGGCCGGACTCGTCTCCACCAAGGACACCGTGGGTCTCGTGGTCAACATGCTGAATGCCGCCGTGAAGACCATGCGCGACGTCCACGACCAGATCGACGAGGAGGACCCCACCACCGCCGATCTGCTGCACGGCTTCATCGCCAAGCTCGAGCAGTATGCCTGGATGGTGGACGCCGAGAACATGGAACCCACCGCTGACGTGGTCACGCCCGAGGGAACGGACCAGGCAACCGTCTGATCGGATCGATCCCCGCGGGACACGGGAGGTGCTCGCGCCTCCTGTGTCCCGCACCCGGCCTGCCGGACCGGATGATGGTGCGTTCCTGTTCTTGTACTGTGAGTCGGAGACGGTCTAGCAGCAGGCCGATCGCGAACACCTCCGGGTTTGCGCATCGGTAGAGGTCAGGGACCGCATGGCGAGGCGCGCTACGCCCGGTGGTCGGATGAATCAGGATCATTGCACATGGCCGACCACGTTGCCGGGCAGACCACCACGGATTATCTTCAGGACCTCCTTCTCGTCACCGACGACGTCGAGGACTTCCTCGGCGATTTGGCCCGCTTCGCCGCGTCCCGACTCTTCGACCGCCCCGGGCAGACCCTGTGCGGCATCACCCTCCTGCGGAACAAGCGCCCCGGTACCGTGGCCAGCAGCAACGACGCCGCCCGGGAGCTCGACGAGCTGCAGGACCTGTTCGAGGACGGGCCGTGCCTGACGGCGTGCGAGGAACAGCGGACCGTCCACGTCGCCGACGTCTCCACGGACGAGCGGTGGGCCGACTACCTGGCACGTGTTGCGGAACACGGGGTGGGCGCGATCCTCACGGTCCCCTTTCCCCTCGGCCCGGGAGCACGCGCCGCGCTCAACGTCTACTCCACCGAACCGAGCGGGTTCAGCACCGTAGCCATCGAGACGGCCGAGAGCTTCGTGGCGCAGACCTCGAGGGCCCTCATGCTCTCCGTCCGGTTGTCGGAGCACAACGAGTCCGTGGTGGACCTGAAGGCCGCGATGAAGTCGAGGACCGCCATCGACATCGCGATCGGGATCATCATGGCGCAGAACCGGTGCAGCCAGGAGGAGGCCTTCGGCATCCTGAAATCGGTGTCCAGCAGCCGCAACGAGAAGATCCGCGACATCGCCGCGTCTGTGGTCGCCTCGATCGGTTCACGTGCATTTCCCCGTCGGCGGACAGCTGCTAGCCCGCAACCGTCGCCTGTTGCGAGCTGTTAGTGGCGTTAACCTAACCCTGAACCAAGGAGAATGCCTGTCGATCGTCGGCGAGTCCGGCTGTGGCAAATCCACCACGGCAC
>JASLBS010000196.1 GCA_030146405.1 Arthrobacter sp. | reverse complement strand
GCCATCATGGGTGCGCCCCTGGCGTGATGAAACACCTTTGGGAGAGGCCATCACCTTCGGAGCCCTCATAGGTACGCCCGACAGCGCGATGAAACACCTTGGGAGAGGCCATCACCTTCGGAGCCCTCGTGGGTACGCCGGCAACGTGATGAAAACTGTTGGGAGAGGCCATCACCTCCCAGCCCTCATGGGTACGCCCCTGGCGCGATGAAACACCTTGGGAGAGGCCATCACCTTCGGAGCTCTCATGGGTACGCCGGCAACGTGATGAAAACTGTTGGGAGAGGCCATCACCTCCCAGCCCGATCACGGAGCGGACAGAAAGGGTGATGAAAGCCGCTCACCTGGCGCTCTCACCACCTGAACGAAGGCCACGACAAACCAACCCAGAACCGGGAACCAACCCCACGAACCACCACGAGCCACCAGCGGGCTCCAGCGTGGCGGGCAGCTCCCAACCCCCTCCCCCCAACTGCCCGGCTCCCAGCTCGGTCATGCACCCCAGTCCACCAACAACAGTGCCAACAACGACGGGGACACCCGCACACCACCAGAACACTCCCCCGGCACCAGGGCACAGAGGCCGGGGCGAGCACGAGCGCGATCGAGCGAGTAACGGGGCGGGTAGCGAAACGGGTGTGGGGACCGGACAGGCGCCACCAGCGAGGGAAGGCAGGACGGGCCCGGGATCGAGGAACCGCAACAAGCCGGCAGCTGCGCCGGCAGCCCGAATACTCATGAGAGTAAACAAGTAGAAGAGCCAGGAAGTACCCGTTGAAATTCATCAAGGCGCTGGCCACGCGGGCCAACCGACACAGGTGGCCGGGAACAAGCAGAACGGGAGCCAAACGGCACAACAGGACAGGCTTACCTCTTTATTACTCACCTCTTACACGTGTATTACCCAGATACTGCACACTCACCAGCTCCACGAACACCAGAGCGAAAAAGCGGTACGACAGAACACGCGCATTACACAGCATTCCTGCCAACCCCCAGGCAGCTTCCTGCCCACTGCCAGACACACGAAACCACTACACAAACCCAACACCACACCGCACTGGCTCAACCAACGCCAGAACCCACACCCACGGGATGCTCTTCACAGGCCAACGAATCAGCTTCCACCTGAGAATGGGGGTTGCTGTACGCCTCTGTGCAGCCCTCCCACCACCCAACCCCGACACAACTTCGCCAATCAAGCCCACGCGGACGCTCGCAGGGCCCCAGCGAGATACAGCGGCCTAGGCGCGGCCGTTGACGAGTTGAGACACCCGACCACGAGAGACACGGAGGATCGCTGCTGAATCCGTGACAGAGAAACCAGCCTCCCGGAGATGACGTGCCGCAGCCGTCCAAGTGAGCGCAGGTGGAGCGGACAGCCTGCTCGATCCCTCTCCCCTGCCGGCCAACCCACACAGGGATGAAGGGCAGGATGAAGGAAGCGCGGGCCGGGTAGCCACACCTCACGGATCCGCTGCACCACCAATCCATCCCTGCCCCCTGTTCCCCATGCCGTGTCCCTCCGCCACCCCTGCCCCTGCCCCTGCCGGATGCTCTTCACCAGAGCATCCGAACCCGCCCTCATGGCACCGGGCGGTTAGGCTTTCTCGGAAGCCAACGAAGAAGGACACGATGCCGCACGGGCGCAGCGAGACCGACCGGCGATCGATAATGGAAGCTGCGCGCAGCATCATGGTCCATACCGCCCGCCGGCAGGAAAACACACCATGCAGTACCCCATCGAGCTCGGGTTGGACACCTTCGGGGACGTCACCGAGACCACCGATGGCAGCCTCGTCAGCCACGCCCAGGCCATCCGCGACGTCGTGGACCAGGCGGTCCCCGCCGATGAGCTCGGCCTGGACCTCTTCGGCCTCGGCGAGCACCACGGGATCTAGTTCGCCGTCAGTGCCCCCGAGGTGGTCCTCGCCGTCATCGCTGCCCGCACCGAGAACATCCGGCTCGGATCGGCGATCACCGTGCTCAGCAGCGACGACCCCGTGCGCGTCTATCAGCGTTTCGCGTCCCTCGACGCCCTGAGCCGGGGACGAGCCGAGGTGGTCCTCGACCGCGGGTCCTTCACCGAGTCCTTCCCCCTGTTCGGCTACGACCTCGCCGACTACGAGATCTTCTTCGAGGAGAAGATCGAACTCTTCTCCAGGCTCCTCAAGGACACACCCGTGACCTGGTCAGGTACCAAACGCGGCATCCTCACGAACCAGTGGGTCTACCCCCGGCCGGAATCGGGCACCGTGACCACCTGGGTAGGTGTCGGCGGTTCACCCAGTCCGTGGTCCGTGCCGCACACTCCGGCTTGCCCCTGACGCTCGCGATCATCGGAGGCGAACCAGCACGTTTCGCGCCCTACACCAACCTCTACCGGCGGGCACTGGGAGAACTCGACAAACCCGAACAACCGATCGCGATCCACTCCTCCGGTTACATTGCAGAAACGGACGAGGAAGCCCTCGAAATCGTCTACCCGCATCACATGGCGTTCACGAAGAAAGCTGGCCGCGAACGAGGATGGCCACCGTTCTCCCGGGCCCAGTACCTCCAGGGCGCCGCCCCCGACGGCGTCCTCTACATCGGCTCCCCCGAAACCGTGGCCCAGAAAATTGCCAAGAACCTCACCCTCCTCGGCGCCTCCCGCTTCGACCTGCGCTGTAGCATGGGCCTACTCGGACACACCCACCTCATGAAGAGCATCGAGCTCTACGGCACCCAAGTAGCGCCCCGTGTCCGCGAACTCATGCAGGAACAAGCACACCCCTGACACACGAACAAACTCTGGCTCTGGCTCTGGCTCTGGCTCTGGAGGGAAGAGTATGTTCCTTCCCATGATGATGCCAGCAGACGCATCCACCACTGAGACCACGTGAATGAGAGGTTCCCATGGATGATCTAGCAGGAATCGATGCCACAGTCCCGCCCAGCGGAACGGGTTGCCTGGAGTGCGAGGCGAGGGATAGTTGGTGGGTTCACCTACGCAGATGTGCCCAGTGCGGGCACATCGGTTGCTGCGATGATTCCCTGAACCGCCACGCAACAGCACACCACCTCGAGACAGGGCACCCGCTTATCCAAAGTTTCGAACCAGGCGAGGACTGGTTCTGGAACTATCCTGCCGGGCAGATGACCTCGGGACCGGATCTTGCTCCACCGAACAGCCGGCCTCAGTCCCAAAGCGTTCCTGGTCCCGCGGGCCGGGTACCGAAGCAGTGGCGGAGCATCCTGTCAGCAGCCCGACGGACCTGACCGTCCAGGAACGCGGCCCGAAACCGGGTACTGATCCGTTCTCTTGAAGCGGGTGACCCGATAACATCAGTGCCAGTCATAGCCCGGACCATCTGTTCCCTGATGGTCTTCGATGCCACAACCCACCACAGCACACGGGCACCGGGTAGGAGGACACCATGAACGATCACACCGACATCACACGTATCACCGGCGCTTCTGGCACCACTGGCACTAGCGCGCTTGGCGCCACGGGCGCTGCGGGCGCTGCGGCCGGGCAGCGAGTGGGGCACGGCGCCGATCGGTGGCCTGAGCTGCGTGTTGCTGACTGGACGCAAACGCAAGCGACATTGCACATGTGGTTCCAGGTGGTGGGCAAAATCCGACTGGCACATGCGCCGTTGATCAATCACTGGTGGCAGGTGCCGTTTTACGTGACCCCCCGCGGTCTGACGACCTCGTCCATCCCCTACGGCACTGCGATGTTCGACATGGAATTCGACTTCGTGAACCACCGGTTGTCGGTCCGTAGCAGCAACGGCGGGGAACGCAGCGTGAACCTCGAACCACAATCCGTGGCCCAGTTCCATACCCGCACGATGGCCGTGCTGTCCGAGCTTGGTATTGACACCCATATCCGACCAGTACCGACCGAGGTCGATCCCGCGATTCCTTTCTCCGAAGATCACCACCACGCCTCCTATGACCCGGCAGCCGTCACTGCTTTCTGGCGTCAGCTCATCCACGCCGAGCGTGTCATCACCCGGTTCCGGGCCGAGTTCCTCGGCAAGGTCAGCCCCGTCCACTTCTTCTGGGGTGCCATGGACCTGGCATGCACACGCTTCTCCGGGCGGACTGCTCCCCCTCATCCTGGAGGAGCACCAAACTGTCCCGCCTGGGTCATGGTGGAGGGATACTCCCACGAACTCTCCAGCTGTGGATTCTGGCCCGGCGGCGGCGAGGAAGGAGCGTTCTACTCCTACGCCTACCCGGAACCCGAGGGATACAAAGATGCCCTGATCGACGTCGATGGCGCCTACTACAGCACACAGTTCCGCCAGTTCCTCCTGCCCTACGAAACGGTGAGAACCACAGCCGATCCCGACGCGACCCTCCTAGCGTTCCTCCAAGCCACCTATCGTGCGGCGGAAATCACCGCGGGATGGGACCCCGCCCTCCTCACCGACCCACATCGCCTGGACAAACACACCTCCTAAAACCCCTCACATCAACAGCTAACCTCACACAACACGTCCCGACGAGCCATACACTTCCCAGCCAAAACCGGAGATGAAACGCAGGGCATTCCCCCTCGCATACATGCTCAAGCCCCTCCCACCACGCACCAAGTGTGCGGCTCATCATCTGCCGTGATGGGGGCTGCTGAAGGTTTAATTTCCAATTGAGTGTTGCTGGTTTCGGACCGCTTCAGTGGCGGCTTGTCCTAGTATCTCGAACTCGATTGGGGTCGTCCGGCCCAGTGCTCGTTGGCGGCGATTGCGGTGGTAGGTCCGCTCGATCCACGTCACGATCGCCAGCCGGAGGTCCTCCTTTGTCTCCCGCCTTTGCCGGTCGAGAACGTTCTTCTGCAGCAACGCGAAGAACGACTCCATCGCGGCATTGTCACCGCAGGCTCCGACCCGTCCCATAGACCCGGTCAACCCGCTGCTGGCGAGCATCTGCACGAAGGCCTTCGACCGAAATAGACCTCAGACCGACTACCGTGTGGTGCCTGCTCATGAAGCCAGGCTCGGTAGCGGTTCAGGAGCTCATCATCACGCATCCTGCCGCGCTCGAGTCGCGAGATTGTTGAAGGCCACGTGTGCAGATCCGTGGCGGCCTGCTGCAACGTCATCCCGAGCTGGAGGCGAAGCGGACGCACGTCCAGGATCGGTGGTGTCGGGACCGGATTGGTGACGTCGTGCACTTTCGCTCTAGTTAGGTGCGGGGTAGAGCGCCGGTGAGATTCAGGGTGATGGAGGCCTGGAGGGCTTGCTGGAAGTCGAGGTGTAGTGCGTCGAGTGCTGGTTCGTCGGTGTAGGCGGCTAGGAGGGTCGGTGGTGGTGGGAAGTAGGAGGATAGGGCTCCGGCTGAGACGAGGCTCATGAGGCAGAATAGCTGCGCGCTGTCGCCGAGTTCGGGTATGTGGCGGAGTACGAGTTCTGTCAGGGTTTTGAGCCTGGCCAGGGATGATCGTTTGTGTTTTTTGACGGCCTCGATTGACACGTTGTGTTCCAGGACGCCGCCTTGGGCGCCGAAGAGGTCGCAGAGGACGACCCGGTCCGCCAGCGACCGGCTGAGGATCTCCGCCAACTGGGCTGCTCGTATGTCCGATGTCGCCTCAGCTGTGACGCCTGCGGTGAGATCCACTGACAGGTCTTCGAGCCAGCGTGCCAGGAAGTCGTTGAGCAGTTCGAGTAGGACTGCTTCACGCGAGTCGAAGTATCGCAGGACGTTCGACTTCGCCAGGCCCACGCGCCGGGCGAGCTCGTTGAGGCTTACCTCGGCCACCGGCATCTCATCAAGCATCGCCGAGGCCGTGTTCAGGATTGCCTGGCGTCGGATCTCTCGCTGCTCCTCGTTGCGGGCCCGTTGGAAGGTCATGCCTCTAATTTAGCCTACAGACCAACGGTCTCTTGACAGCAGGCCGGCGGTCCTTTAGATTCCGGCTTGCAAAAGACCACTAGTCTGTTAGGTTCATCAGGAGAATTTCATGGACCGAGCAGCAGATCCCCGACCAGCAGGGCCGAATAGCCATCATCACCCGCGCCAACACCGGGCTGGGTTTCGAAACCGCCCGGATGCTTGCCGAACACAGCGCTCCGCCCACCCGGGTGTGTCCAACACGGAGTTCACCCGGAACACCCCTGCGGCGCTGCGGCGCTGCGCGTGCCTGTCGGGCGACTCACGCCCATGCTCACTCAGAAGTCTGCGGTGGGCGCCCTGCCTACCGTCCGTGCGGCGACGGACCTCGGCGTCCTGGGGGGGCAGTACTACGGCCCCAGCGGCCGAGGTGAGGTCCGCGGGCACCCGAGGCTCGTCGCATCCAGCACCGCGTCCCATGACCAGGCGATCCAGCAGCGGCTGTGGACCGTGTCCGAGGAGCTCACCGGAGTGACCTTCCTGGTGAGCGACCGTGACCCGCTGACCTGCGTCGCGGGAGTCGGAGCACACGATGCACGGGACAGCTGAGGTCGAACAGGGCCAGCGCCGGAGAGGCGGCGCGAACCGCGCGGCACGCTGCGCGTCGGTTCATAGAGCTTTCAGACGACGTACGTCCAGCTATTGACGCGTCAACCACTGGCGGGTTAGTATTGACACGTCAACCCTTGGAGGTGCTTCTTGTCGCAGAATCAGCGGGTGATGCCCACGCGTGAACAGCTGCGCGTATGGCGTGA
>JASLBS010000188.1 GCA_030146405.1 Arthrobacter sp. | reverse complement strand
CTGCCGTTCCGGGGGGAGCCGCGTTCCGGGGGCCAGGTCACCGCTCGTGAAATACGCCAACAGCTGTGAGGCTACGGCTGCGGCCGGCGTGTTCGCAGGAATTGCGGAGAGTTTTCCCGCAAGTTCATCGGTGGGGTCCTTTGGATATGCAGGCATGACCTCCAGCTTAGTATCCAAAATTGGTCAACCGGTTGACATGTGTGTTCTGTGCGACATACGGTTCAGACAGCACATTGGACGTTGAACACCACGCACGGCACCGAAAAGAGTCATATGGACATCGCAGTCCCCCTCCACCGGCATGTTCGCCCGTCGACGACCAGATTCTCGGGGCTTTCTGGTCTCCTAGGGTCGGATTCTGGCTCCGCTATGCCCCGGCTCTCCCTGGGCAAGTGCGGGGAGGCGGCATGATCGGTCTGAGTACTTATGCGTACTTCTGGCAGTGGTCGGCACGAAACCCGCAGCCACTGGGTTTGGAGGACATGCTGGAGGACACCCGTCTGGTGGGTGGTGATCTTTTCCAGATCTGTGACTACCCGCCACTCGAGGCGATGAGCACCGAAGACCTGGCGGTCGTCCGCCGGCGGGCAACCGACCTGGACCTCACCCTGGAAATCGGTACCCGCGGCATGCAACCCGAGCACCTGCTGCGCTTCCTCGACATCGCCGAACACCTGGGATCAGGACTGCTGCGCTCCATGATCTCGCGGAAGCCCGGCAACCCGTCACTAGCGGAGCTTCCGGGGCTACTCGCCGCGATCCTTCCTGAGTTCGAGCGACGGGGAGTGACCCTGGCCCTGGAGACCTACGAACAGGTATCAACGGCGTCCCTGGTCGAACTGGTCGAAACCGTCAACCATCCTTCCCTCGGGATCGTCCTCGATCCGGGCAACTGCGTGGCAGCTCTGGAATCCCCCGAGGAGGTGATCGCCCGCACCGCACCCTACGTGAGGAACCTGCATATCAAGGACTTCGCCTTCAGCCGGAAGGACGGCTGGGTGGGCTTCACCTACGCCGGCACCCCCCTGGGCGAGGGCCTGCTCGACTACGACTACATGATCGAGCAGGTGCGCCCGGCAGAACGGGACATCAACCAGGTGATCGAACACTGGCTTCCCTGGACGAACGACGCCGCCGAGACGATCCGTCTCGAGCGGCAATGGACACAACACAATCTGGACTATCTGAGGAGCAAGAACACATGAGCATCAACAACCTGACCATCGCAGTGATCGGTGCCGGCGGAAAAATGGGCCAGCGCGTCTCCAACAACCTGAAGACCACCGCCGCCCAGGTCTTCTACGCGGAGGCATCCCCCGTGGGCCAGGACCGGGTGCGCGCGCTCGGCCTGGAGGTGACCCCCACCGAGGACGCCGTCACGAGCGCCGACGTCGTCGTCCTGGCCGTACCCGACATGGTGCTGGGCGCAGTAAGCGAAACTGTCGTGCCGCTCATGAAGGAAGGTTCCATCGTCATGACACTGGACCCGGCAGCGGCGTACGCCGGTCTGCTGTTCCAGCGCGAGGGCATCGAATACGTGTGCGCCCACCCGGCGCACCCCTCCATCTTCCTGGAGCGCACCACGAAAGAGGAGTACGCGGACACCTTCGGTGGTATCGCTGCCCCCCAGAACGCGGTAGCCGCCATCGAGTCCGGTGACCCGGATACCAAGGCACGTGCCGAGGTGGTCATTCGTACCATCTACGCGCCCGTCATCGATGTGCACTGGGTGACCGTGAAGCAGCTGGCCGTGCTGGAGCCCACTCTCGTGGAGACCATTGCCTGCATGATTGGTGGTCTGCTCAAGGAAGCCCTCGAGGAGACGGTCAACACGGTGGGGGTTCCCCGGCCTGCGGCCGAGGCACTGTTCTACGGGCACATCCAGGTGGCTTTGGCCAACGCCCTGCGTGGCGACAACCCGTTCTCGGAGGCCTGCCATATCGCCATGGGACATGGCCGCGACATGATCATCAAGGACGACTGGAAGCGCGTCTTCGACGACGCCGTCCTCGATGACACGATCGTCAAAATGCTGAAGATCGACGCCATCAGGCGCTGATTGCTCGTTCCGGCCACGGGGAGTTTCCTTCCATCCGGCCCCTGGAAGGGATCAACGATCCCTTCCAGGGGCCGCCCGAGTGCCATAGCTGCCCCTGGCGGCCCCTGCATCCATCCTGAGCCTTTTCGCTCGACGACGTACGAAAAGAGATCCACCTGAATGAGCACGACCTACCTGATCACAATCGCGGTTGTCGCGATTGCGTTACTCCTGTTCCTCGTGATGAAACTGAAGATGCCGGCCTTCATCGCCCTGCTCCTGGTGGCTGTCGCCACAGCCCTGGCAACCGGCATCCCCTCCCAGGAAGTCATGCCACTCGTCGTGGCCGGTATGGGAGGAACCCTCGGTAACGTCGCCCTGCTCGTCGGTCTCGGGGCGATGCTCGGGGCGATCGTGGAAAAATCCGGGGGCGCTGAGATCCTCGCCGACCGGTTCACGGCCAAGCTAGGCAAGGAACGGGTCGGCCCCGCCCTCCTGCTCGCCTCGGCCGTCATCGCCGTACCCATCTTCTTCGACGTGGCATTCATCATCCTCGTACCGATCATGTTCAGCTTCGCAAAGGCCGCCGGTCACCGGTCACCGATCTATGTGGGCGTGC
>JASLBS010000175.1 GCA_030146405.1 Arthrobacter sp. | reverse complement strand
GTCGTCCTCACCAACACGGCCATCCATCAGGATCCGGCGCGTTCGATCCCCGCCCCCCTGAGGCTCGCTCTCGCGCCCGGGGTGCACGGGCTCGGTACCCGGACCACCACGGCCTTCCTCGACGTCACCCTGTCACTGGCCCGGCCCGCGCTCCTCCCGGAGGTCCGGCGTGCCTTCCGGGACCCTTACCGCACCGCAGCTGCCCGAAGGGGTATCGCGAACTTCGTCTCGGACATCCCCGCCGACGCGGCACACCCGAGCTTCCCCGCCCTGACCGAGACGGCGGAGGGTATCCGTAGCCTCGACGTCCCCGTCCTGATGATGTGGGGACCCAACGATCCGGTGTTCTCGGACCCCTACCTCGAGGACCTCGCACGCAGGTTGCCGCACGCGGACATCCACCGCTTCGAGCGGGCGAGCCACCTCGTGCAGGAGGACGCCGACACCGCGTCCACCGCCATGGAGTGGCTCGCCTCCCGCTCGGTCGGGTTCCCCTCGCCGGATCCTGCAGCGCAGCCCAGCGCGGAGGAGGCCCGGAGTACCACAGGGGAGGCGCCGCCGGATTGTTCGCCCCTCGGTGCGCGTATTGCGGAACTCGCCGCCGGGACAGCAGGAAGTACCGTCGCCGTCGCGGAGATGACGCCGGACGGCCCGCCCCGGACCCTCACGTGGCGCCGTCTGGCCGACGAAGTGGACGCCGTTGCAGCGGGGCTCACCGCGCTCGGTTACGGCCCGGGCAGCAGGGTGAGCCTGCTCGTTCCCCCGGGAGTCGACCTGACCGTCCTCATCTACGCATGCCTGCAGATTGGTGCGGTGATCGTCGTCGCCGACGCCGGCCTCGGCGCGCGCGGCCTCAGTCGGGCCGTGAAGGGTGCCGCGCCCGACGTCGTGATCGGGATAGAGCGCGCGCTCGTCGCGGCACGGGCCTTCGGGTGGCCGGGCCGGCGGATCAGTGCAGCTCCCCTTCCCGCCGCCAAGCGGAAGGCGTTGCGGGTCGACGCTTCGCTCAACGATCTGCGGGCCACCCGGCCCACAGGGTCCGTAGCTGCCCCGGCACCGGACAGTGACGCCGCGATCCTCTTCACCTCCGGCTCGACCGGACCGGCGAAGGGTGTGGTCTACACACACCGTCGGCTCGCCGCCATGCGTGACACCGTCGAATCCACTCTGGGCCTCGGCCCGGGTACGTCCCTCGTGGCGGGCTTCGCGCCCTTCGCACTGCTCGGTCCTGCGCTCGGCGCCACCTCGGTGACCCCGGACATGGACGTCACCGCTCCGCGCACCCTCACTGCACAGGCACTGGCCGACGCCGCCGGTGCGGTCGGCGCGACGGCGATCTTCGCCTCCCCCGCAGCACTGAGGAACGTTCTCGCGACCGCGGGTACCCTCACGGAGGAAGGGCGGGACGCCCTCGGCGGGGTCTCCGTCCTGCTCTCCGCCGGAGCGCCCGTACCCTCCAGGCTGCTCGAAGCCGTTCAGGACCTCGTGCCCGGGGCGTCGCTGCACACACCGTACGGAATGACCGAATCCCTCCTCGTGGCGGACATCGACCTCGACGGCGTGCGCGCCGCTACCGCTGCGGCTGCGGCAGGTCTTCGGGGTGCAGGGAACGGGGTCTGCGTGGGGATTCCCGCGCGCGGTGCCGCTGTGATGGTCAGTCCGCTGGATCACAGTGGAGCGGCGGTGGGTGCCAGCACCACGGCTTCCGGGACCACCGGCGAGATCCTCGTCGACGCTCCCCATGTGAAGGACCGGTACTTCCGTCTCTGGCGGACGCAACAGGAGTCCGCAAGGACCGAACCCTGGCACCGGACCGGGGACGTGGGTCACTTCGACGCCGAAGGCCGTTTGTGGGTGGAGGGCCGGCTGGCCCACATCCTGACCACTCCCGAGGGCGTCATCACCCCCGTGGGTCTCGAGCAGTCGCTCGAGCTCCTCGAGGGCGTCCGGCTCGCCGCCGTCGTCGGGGTAGGACCGGCCGGGACGCAGTCGGTGGTCGCCGTGCTCGAGACCGGGACGGCCGGACGGCGTCCGCGTCTGGCGGATCCACGCCTCGCTGCCGCAGCAAGGACGGCCGCCCGTGCGCGCGGTACCGAAGTGGCCGCCGTCCTCGAGGTCCCGGCCCTGCCGGTCGACATCCGGCACAATGCCAAGATCGACCGCACGCGGGTGGCGCGGTGGAGTGGGCGTTTCCTCTCCGGTGGTCGGGCCGGTTCCCTGTGACGGTCCTGGTCACGGGAGCCAGCGGGATGCTCGGTCGCGCCGTCGCACAGCTCCTCGTGGCCGACGGTTCATCGGTCCGCTGTTTCCAGCGTCGCCCCTCCGGTGTCTCCGGGGCCGAGGACGTGCTGGGATCGATCACGGACCCGGCAGCCGTCGCATCCGCTGTGGAGGGCTGCGATGCCGTCGTCCACCTGGCCGCAAAGGTCTCCTTCACCGGCGAGGCCGCCGAGTTCGAGCGCACCAACGTGCAGGGCACCCGCTTCCTGCTCGACGCAGCGCAGCGAGCCGGTGTGCATGACGTCGTCCACGTCTCCTCGCCCTCCGTGGCCCACGACGGCACCTCACTCGTGGGTGTGTCCGCCGGACCCGCGGACCCGGACCACGCCCGCGGGCACTACGCCCGCACCAAGGCGGCGTCGGAGCTCCTGGCCCTGGGCAGGTCCACGGAGTCCTTCCGGGTCGCAGCGATCCGCCCGCACATCGTCTGGGGCCCCGGGGACACCCAGCTCGTCGAGCGGGTGATCGCGCGGGCACGGGCAGGGAGACTCCCCCTGCTCGACGGCGGAACCGCCCTGATCGACACCACCTACGTGGACAATGCGGCCTCGGGGATCGTCGCGTGCCTCGGGCGGATGCGCGAGGCGCAGGGTCTTGCCCTGGTGGTCACCAACGGGGAACCACGCCCCATCGCGGAACTGCTCGCGGGGATCTGCAGGGCCGGCGGGGTGACACCGCCGAGGTGGTCGGTACCGGGGCCCCTCGCCCGTGGTGCCGGGGCTGTGATCGAACGCGGCTGGCTCGCGCTCGGCCGGACGGAGGAGCCTCCGATGACCCGCTTCCTCGCGGAGCAGCTCTCCACCGCGCACTGGTTCGACCAGCGGCGCACCCGCTCGGTGCTCGACTGGGCGCCGTCGGTCAGTATCGACGAGGGCTTCGAGCGCCTCGCCGCCTACTACCGTCGCTGAGGAGGGCGCCCACCGCGTCCTGAACGTGCCGCCTGCTGGGGCCTTCCGCCCCCGGGGGATCGCTGATACCGATCACGGCGGCGCTGGAGCACTCTCCGATCATCGCGGACCACTGTCGGATCTGCTCAGCTCATGCAGAAGGGCGGGGCGCGCACGCGGCCCGCCCCTCGGCGGCGC
>JASLBS010000150.1 GCA_030146405.1 Arthrobacter sp. | reverse complement strand
ACCCTGGCTGATTCTGATGGTGTGGGACCACTTCCCTGCCCGTCCGGGATGTCCGGGCCGTTCCAGGATGTTCCTTGCTCGGCCGTGCGCCGCGCTTCCGTGCCGATCCCGTCGTACTACGAGGACATCGCCGTGGTGGCTTTCCCGGTGCGAGCTGGCCATCACCCTTTGTCCGGTGGACGGATTAGTACTGGGATGCCACCTGCAGGTGATTCGGGGAGAAACGTTGCTGATCTTGGTGACGGCGCTTTCTGGCCGGCGGTGGAGCTTCCGGGTGGGGAGGATGGATACGCCTGGGTGCAGTGGAAGTTCGAGGAACCCGTCACCGTGTCCTCCGTACGGGTGGGTCTACCGTCCCGTCGCGGGTTCGGGTCTCCTGCGGCACCGGGGGCGCGTCTGGAGTGGAGCCGGGACGGCCGGTCGTTTCGGCCATTGGTGGACCTGCCCGTGTCGGCGGCTCCCGTACGCTCGGCGACCTTCTCCCCGGTGACAGGGACGGTGTTCCGTCTCGTTGTGATGGTTACCCCCGGAGGAAGCATTCCCGTGGCCGATGAGGTGAAACCCCTGTCTGCACCTTCCGGTCCCGTGCCCTTCGAGGTGTCCGCCTTCCAATTGTTCGAGGGCCCGCGGATCACACGCGCGGAAGAGAAGGCCGGTTTCGCCCCTGTCCCGGACTTCTACGCGTTGGAGGGTGGTATCGGGCAGCCCGAAGACGCAGTTCCGGTCGTGGACGTCATCGACCTGACAGAGTTCCTCGACGCCGATGGAACACTGCACTGGAAACCGAAAGCGGGGACCTGGACCGTCCTGCGCTTGGGTTGCTCTCTGACCGGTCACCTCAACGCCCCGGCCCCGGCCGAAGCCACCGGACTGGAGGTCGACAAGCTCGACGCGCACCTGGTACGTAATTACCTCGAGGCCTACCTGGAGTACTACGAGCGTGCTCTGGCCCCCGATTCTGAAGATTCTCAAGATTGGACCGGTGGTATAGGTGCCTTGTTGAGCGACAGCATCGAGTCCGGACCGCAGAACTGGACACGGCATCTGCGTGCGGAGTTCCGGCGACGCCGTGGCTATGACCTGCTGCCCTGGCTACCTGCGCTCGCCGGGGTTCTGATGGAGGACGTTGCCCGCAGTGATGGGTTCCTATGGGACTTCCGCCATACGATCGCCGATCTGCTGGCGGAGAACCACTACGGGACGATCGCCGATATCGCCGCTGAACGCGGGTTGACCTACTACGCCGAAGCTTTGGAGGACCACCGCCCGCAGTTGGGTGATGATCTGCAGATGCGCTCCCATGCCGATGTGCCTATGGGGGCAATGTGGTGCTACGCGCCAGAGGAGGGGCCTCGGCCGACTTATGTCGCCGATGTGCTCGGCGCGGCGTCCGTGGCCCATGTGTACGGTAAGACCCGGGTCGGGGCGGAGTCGATGAGTGCCTTCGGCCGGCCGTGGATGTCGACCCCGCGGGTCCTCAAACCGATCCTCGACGCGGAGTTCGCCCTCGGGGTGAATCTGGTGAACCTGCACACCTCCCCACACCAGCCCGAAGCGGTACCCGCCCCGGGAATCACGCTGTCGCCCTACCTGGGACAGTCCTTCACCCGGCACGAGACCTGGGCTCATGCGGCGGGTCCCTGGTTGGGATACATGGCCCGCTGCAGCCACTTGTTGCAGCAAGGAACTTTCAGTGCCGACATCGCCTACTTCGTCGGTGAAGAAGCCCCTGTCACAGGGCTGTACGGGGACACTGCCCCCGGGATCCCGACCGGCCACGGATTCGACTTCATCAATCTGCAGGGGTTGCAGGAACATCTCACGGTCACAGACGACGGAATGCTCCTCTCTACAGGAGGCGTGCGATACCAGGTCCTGTGCCTTGGAGGCTCCAGCCACCGCATGACTCTGGGCGTAGTGGAACGGGTGCACGAATTGTTGGAGGCCGGAGCCACCGTCCTTGGAGCCCGCCCGAAGTCCTCGCCCAGCGCCGCTGACGACCCGATCCTTTGGAGTGCCGCTGTCGAGGAAGTCTGGGGGAACGAGCGGCCCCGTCTTGTACACGATGCCACTGGTACGTCCCAGCAGCTGCGTCGCGCCCTGGACGATCTGGGCATCGAGGCTGACTGGCAGGTCGATGGCCCCGACGAGCAAACAATCATGGTCCTGCACCGCCGAACCGAGGCAGGAGATCTGTACTTCCTCAGTAACCAAAGCATCCGACCGCGCTCCCTGAGCATGAGCTTCCGTGTCACGGCCGATCGGGTGGATCTGTGGGATCCTTATCAGCTTTCCCGTCACCGGCTACCCTGCCGCCAGGAAGCCACCAGAACGGTGACCGACCTCGAGCTGGCACCCTTCGGTTCTGCTTTTGTGCTTTTCTCCACCGATAGTGCCCTCCCGGACGACGCCGTCGCAGCACGGCAACCGTCCACGACCGTCGATCTTTCCACGGGCCCGTGGACACTCGAGCTCTCGGGACCCGGACAACAACCGACCACCTTGAGCCTGACCGGCGTCGGTCTTTGGAGTGGTCCTGAGGCGGAGGCCTCGACATCGGACGTCCGCTACTTCTCAGGTACCGGTGTCTACCACCGGGCACTGGAGATCGAGACATCGTTTCTCACGAGAGCCGGGCATGTCGTGTTGGAGCTGGGCGAGGTCAACGACCTCGCGGAGGTGCGGCTCAATGGTCGTGCTGTTGGGACGGTATGGACTTTTCCCTTCACCGTTGATGTCACTGACATGCTGCGCCCTGGTACCAATGAACTCACGATCGCCGTGACGAATGCGTGGGCGAATCGGTTGATGGGTGAGGCGGTGGAAGGCGCCTCGGGTAGGCCTGGTTCGCAGGTGTTCCGACCCGACGCCCTGCCGCTGGCGGCGGGATTGGGGGGTCCGGTGCGCCTTGTGGCGATGTGCTGATGCTCGCTAGTCGGTGCGTGGAAGGATGCGTGTGCTCCTTCCACGCACCGGTTCGTCCCGGACCGTGGTGCCCTTACGAGTGTGAGCGGGCAGGGGGACGGTTGGTTAGTTCTTCTCCGCCAGGGTTCGGTCCGGAAGCTCAGCTGAGAGTCGTTGCTCGGGCATGAGCACGGACAGGAGCAGACCTGCGGCGAACACACACGCCAGAAGACCGAAGAGGGGGGTGAAGGCATCGATGTAGATGTCGGCGACTCCGGCACGGGTTGATGGGGGCAGGTCCCGTACGATGGCCGGGTCTGTCACGGACTCGCTGGGAAGTCCCAGGGAGTTGGTCAGGGCGCCTACGGCCAGCAAGCTACTGAATAGGCCCCCGTATATTGCCGTGCCCACGGTGACGCCCAGCTCGCGCAGGTAACCCAGGGCAGAGGTCACGGTACCCACCAGGGAGTGGGGGACGGCGTTTTGTGCCACGACAGTGGGCAATTGCATGAAGCTGCCGACGCCCAATCCCATGAGGGCCAATAGGCCTGCCAGGGCGGGCAGAGGCAGGTGGGGTAACAACCAAAGGGTGAGAGCAACTGCTGTGGCTACCGCTGTTCCCGCGAGCGGGAAGATCTTGTAGCGGCCGGTGCGGCTGACCAACCAACCACTGGCATTGGTGGAGATCATCAATCCGATGACCAGGGGAAGGAGGATCATGCCCGCCACTGCTGCCGTAGTGGCGTGCACCATCTGCACGAAGCTGGGTAGATAGGCGACCACGCTGAAGATACTGGCGCCAACCACGAGGCCCAGGCCTGCGGCGTTGATGACGGGCCAGCTGCGGAACATTCCCAATGGTATGAGCGGTGTTGGGGAGCGTAACTCGACGAGGATGAACAGGCATGCGGCCGCGATGGTGCCGGCTGTGAGACTTGCCAGTACAGCCGTGGATGATTGTCCCTCGATGACAAGGGTCACCCAGGCAGCCAATGCCAGAGTTGTCACC
>JASLBS010000143.1 GCA_030146405.1 Arthrobacter sp. | reverse complement strand
GCGGCTCTGCCCGAGGCGACACCGCACGCGCCGGCGAACACGGCCGGATTCACCCCGCACCACGGCCCCGAGGTCATGGCCACCAACCGCAGGCTGGGCCTGCGGATCACCCTGCTGGCGGGCGCCGTCGCGCTGATCGGTGTGGCCACCGCCACCGCGGCCGGAACGGGCTCACCGATCGCGATCGGATCCGCCCTGGCCGGGGGGTCAGGACAGGTGGAGTCCGTGGAGCCCGGCGCGACAGCCGACGGCACCTCGCAGAAGGACGGCGATTCGGAGGAGGACACATCCTCGATCGATGAGGCGGACGAGGCGGCAGCCGCAGCCGCAGACGCGGACGCAGGATCCGCCGAGGCCGCTGCGGGCGAGGACGCCGGCGCGGCGGGTGCTGCTCCCGGGAAGACCAAGGAGGGCAGCAAGGCGTCGTCGAGTGCCGACGAGTCCGACGACGGCAAGCCCAGCTCCTCGACACGCCCGAGCTCCTCGACATCCCCTACCGCGGCTCCTCGGACGTCCGCGGCGGAGGAGTCCGATCGCCCGTCGCCCACACCATCACGCACCAGCCCGCGCCCCAGCGGCACCACCGGGGGCGCTGCGACGTCCGCCCCCGGCACGCCCGGTGCACTCTCGCCCTCGCCCACTGCGCCGGCTCCCGGCACAGTCGCTCCCACGCTGCCCGCCACGGGCACCCCTGCCCCGACCGTGCCGGCACCCACGAGCCCCGCGCCCACTCTGCCGGCCCCGGGCACGCCCGATCCCACGACGCCGGCTCCCACCACCCCTGCGCCGGTGATCCCGGATCCGACCACCTCCGCTCCTGATCCCGGGACGCCTGCTCCTGGGCCAGGCGACAGCGGCGCGGAGTCCGGGCCGCCCAGTGAAACGCCGTCCCCGGCGGGCACCGTCCGGAGTGGAACAGACGCACCATCGGAGGGCTAGGGATGACTTCCACCATCGATTCCGTAGTCCCCGCCGACGCGTCCGCCATCGTGGCGCAGCTGGCCGTGGAGGATTCCGCACTGAACGAGCTCCTGCTGGCACTCGGCGTCGGGTTCCGCGTTCCGGGCCAGACACCCCCGCTGGTCCACGCAGCAGGGGAGCCGCTCACGGCCCTGCTGCAGAGGGCGCAGGACGCCGGCGTCCTCGGGGTGGGCGCGCAGCTGCTCCCTCACGTCCGCGAGGCCGTCCTGCTCGCCGCGGACGCCTTCGATCTCCGTCGCATGCAGCGCGCCCTCCTGGACGCGTACTTCGAGAACACCATCCCCCTCGGGAGCCTCGCGCACGAACTCGCCGCGGACGGCGTGCGGGATCCCCGCCTGGTCCGCGTCCTGCAGCAGGAAGCAGCGGGGATGCTCACGAAGGATCCGGTGCGCACCCTCGAAGTCCTGGACCTCGCCCTCCTCGCGGGAGCGGATGCAACCGCCACCGCACCGGCGCGTGCCGAGGCGGCGTCCGCCCAGGGTGACCTCGACACGGCCTCCCGTATCCTCGACCACTACTTCGCCTCCGAACCGGATCTGCCGTTCTCCCCGGGATCCCCCGGCACCGGCCTGCCCGACTTCCGCCGTGCGGTGCGGGTGTCATCGGCGGTCTGGGCGCAGCGCGGCATGATGTCCCGTGCAGCGGACGTGCACCGCTGGGCCGCCGCGGAGCACCCGGGCCAGGCCGAACCGCTCGCCGTCGTGGCCCTGCTGGCCGCCGGAGACGTCGATGGCGCGAGGGCGCAGGCGCAGGGTTCGTCCGCCGCGGCGTCACCGGCGCTGACCGAGGTCTCCGCGAAACTGCTGGCCGAGGGTGCGCTCGCCACCCTCGAATCTCTGCCGCACCATGCGCTGCCCATCCTGATCCGCTCCTCGGACACCCTGACGGCGTCCGGGCGTCTCCTGCCCAGCGTGGAATCACCGGCAGCCTTCGCGGCGACCGTCGCGATCTTCGCGGGTGCTCCGGAGACCGCGCGCAGTATCGTCACGGCAGCACTCGAGGGGTACCAGGGCAAAGGGGGGAGCCGTCCGCGCCTGTGCCTGATCGGCGCCTGGGCCGCCATGCTGCAGGACCAGGCCGACGCCGCACTCGAGTTCATCGCGGAGGCGCGGGCCGCGATCCCCTCGTTCGTCCCGCGGGACGAGCTGCTCTTCCAGGCGCTCCAGGTCGGCCTCGCCCGGCGGTCGGGGAACACCACCGCCCTGGTGCCGGCATGGCATCGGGCCAGTGAGGCCCTGCTGCATGTCTCGATCGACCTCTTCAGCCTGCTGCCCCTGGGCGAACTGATGATCACCGCCGCACGCCTGAAGAACCTGGAGACGCTGCAGCCGCACGTGGAGGAGGCGTGGGCGCTGCTCGAGCGGCTCGGGCACCCGGTGCTCTGGTCGGTTCCCCTCCGGTGGTCCGCCGTCCAGGCAGAACTCCTGCTCGAGCGGCCCTCCCGGATGGCCCCTCACGCGGCAGCCCTCGTGCGCGGAGCCGTCGCCTACCCGCTGGCGGCAGTGCTCGCCTCGGCGGGCAAGGCATGGATCTCGGTACTCGCCGGCCAGGTGGACCCCGAGGTGGTGGAGGCCTCGGCCCGGAACCTGGCTTCCGTGGGGTACGCCTGGGACGGGGCGCGGCTCGCGGGGCACGCGTCTGCCCGGGCCGCCGACCGCAAGGACATGACGCGGCTGCTGGCCTGTGCCCGGGACCTCCGGGGCATCCAGGTCAGGCCTGCACCGGAGGCTGCGCCGGCACCCGCGGCCGGCACGGAGAGCCCCCGCGAGGAGGATCAGCGGCACCGTGCAGTACCGCGCACCGTAGAACGGGACACCCCGGCACAGCGCAAGCATCACCGGTCAGTCGGCGACGGCGTCGGAGCGCGCCCGGTGCTCACGGACCGCGAACGCGAGATCGCCCACTTCGTGGTGCAGGGACGTACCTATCGCGAGATCAGCGAGGAGGTCTTCATCTCCCCGCGCACGGTGGAGCACCACGTGGCGCGGATCCGCCGCAGGCTCGGGGCTGCGACCCGTTCGGATCTCCTGGCGAGCCTCCGGGTCCTGGTGGGCGAGCCGGGTACCCGGGCGTCGGCAACCCCCTGACCCCCTAATCCCCACCGCTCGAAACCCCAAACGGGGAGGCGCCGACTAGGGGGTGCACCCCCGATGCCCCGAGCCGCCCGCAACCCTACGTTGGTATCAAGCCAGGCAGCGTCGCCCGGCGATCCACCGTTCGCTTCTCCAGACAAAGGAACCCATCATGCCCACCATGGCCACCAGTCTTCTCGAATTCCTCATGAACCTGTTCCGCGACGCCGATGCCGCGAACGCCTTCATCAACGACCCCGAGGGCACCCTCGAAGCAGCCGGCCTGGGCGGCGTCTGCACGGACGACGTCGACGCCGTTCTTCCCGTGGTCCTCGACTACGCGCCGGTCCTCACCGCCGGCCCCGTTGCCGCTTCCTTCGACCGTGCCTACAACACCGGTGGCAACTCCGCCGGCGACGGCGCCGTC
>JASLBS010000132.1 GCA_030146405.1 Arthrobacter sp. | reverse complement strand
AATACGCAGGCGTCGCGCTCTCTGGTCTTCGGGAAGCTGGCGTAGACCTCGACCTGGTCCAGCAGGTGGGAGGTAGCACGGGTGTAGCCATCGTGCAGGTAGCCGACAGTGGCGAAAACTCGATCGTTGTACTGCAAGGTGCCAACGCACACGTCGGGTTGGACCAGATTTCCCTCGCACAGGAAAGAATCAGTGGTGCCGCCATAGTTGTGGTGCAGGGAGAAATCCCCGCAACCACCGTTACGGGCGCCATCACGGCGGCAAGCGGGCGTGTGATCGTCAATCTTGCACCCGTCATCGATCTCGATCCGCAGGCGCTGCTCATTGCAAATCCACTCGTCGTCAATGAACACGAGGGACTTCTGGTCCTGCAGCAGTTCACGACCAACGCCACCTCGCCCGCCCCTGATAACCATGAAGCGATACTGCACGAACTTCTTGGCTGCGGTTTCCAGAGTGTTGTCCTCACCCTGGGCAGCTCGGGAGCCCTGGTATCGGAAGGCAGCAGGGCCCTTCACATACCAGCACCGAAGGTTGACGCAGTGGATACCACCGGGGCAGGAGACGCATTCGTCGGCGCACTTGCTGCGAGGCTTCTGGCAGGAGACAACCTTATGGCGGCCGCCGGATTTGCTGTTCGGGCGGGATCATTTGCCGTGCAGACATCAGGCGCCCAGCCCTCCTACCCAAACATGACCGACGTCCTCCCCGAAGCGCAGCAAAGCACCTGAAGGACTGCACGATGGTGCAGTTGACGAGCATGTTGAGCCGGGTACACGGTTCCACTGTCTGGTAACCCGGTGATGGCCGGATTGTGCCCTGTACATCGAGCAGACCCAGAAAGGACTGGCGCACCTGGGAAACACGCGGGTTTGAGGAGACGGAGGGGCCAGTCCACTACAAACATATGAGCTGCTGTGATTGCGGACGCCACCTGGGAATCCCGATCGGTTCAGGTGGCGTGGCGGCGTCGGAGCGGGACCAGTCCGATTTCTTCCGCCCTGACCGACCGATCCACGGTGGGATCCGCGGAGGCCCGCGCCGCTTACTGGGTGAGGAGCGTGCAGTATCGCTGATAGGTTCCAGGCCACCACCTAGCTGTACTAGGTCGGCGGGCAGCAGAAGCTGCCCGCCGAGGTGACGGACGACCGCTCCGCGGGCAGATCCGCGTGTGTCCTCCCACAGGAGGGACTGGTTCTTGCTCAGTTGTCCTCTGCGAGACCCTTTACGTACCCTTCACTCACTGAAACCTGCAGCGACGGAAAGCATCAGGAATGGATATGAATCAGCCCATAAGCCCGGAGCTACCGAATGCTCAGCGTTTCTCGTAACTGCTGATCGCGTCGACCTTGGCTGCTGATGCGCTGGAGGTGTCGAAGGTGTACCCGAGCCATTCCTTGGCGAGGCGGCGGGCGAGTTCCAGGCCGATGACCCGCTGGCCCATGCAGAGGACCTGGGCATTGTTGCTCAGCACGGAGCGCTCCACCGAGTAGGAGTCGTGGGCGGTCACTGCGCGGATCCCGGCGACCTTGTTCGCCGAGATCGCCACGCCGAGGCCGGTACCGCAGATCAGCAGGGCTCGGTCGGCGTCGCCGCTCTCGATCTTCCGGGCTGCGTCGACTGCGACGTGGGGGTAGTCAATGTTCTCCGAGCGGGAGATACCGACGTCCACCACGCTTTCGACCCGCTCGTCGGCTTCGAGGTCCTTGAGCAGGGCCTCCTTGTAGTCGAGCCCTGCTTCGTCGCTGCCGATGACGATGCGTAGTTTCTTCTCGCTCATATGCTTGGTTCCTTACTTGTTGCGGGTCTTGGTGGGGCTAAGTGGGTCAGGGGCGGTTTTGTTCCGCGGCGATGTCGAGGAGGCGCAGGTAGCCCTCCAGTTCCCAGGCGGTGCGTCCGACGAACAGGCCGTTCACGTGGTCGATGCCCAGCAGGTGCGCGGCGTTGTCCAGGTTGACCGAGCCACCGTAGAGCAGGCCTGCCACCTGGCCGCCGTATTCCTGTCCGAGGGCTGCGAATGGCTCTTGCAGCTCCTCGACGGTGGCTGGGCGTCCGTGCTCGCCGATGGCCCAGATGGGCTCGTAGGCGATCAGGACCCGGGCGCGCTGGTCGTCGTCGAGCCCGTTGAGCGCGCGGGAGGCCTGTTCGAGGATGTGACCGGTGGATCCACCGTCGTCCTTCACGTGGGCGGGCTCTCCGATGCAGAGCAGCGGGATGAGCCCGTGATGGAGCGTTGCGGCTACCTTGAGGCGGACGGTCTCGTCGGTCTCGCCGAAGTGCTCCCGACGCTCGGAGTGTCCGATCTCCACCACCCGGGCACCGGCATCGGCGACCTGCGGAACGGACACCTCACCGGTCCACGCGCCGGCGTCCTCCCAGTGGGCGTTCTGCGCACCGAGGAGCACTGTGTCGTCACCGTCGAGGACGTCCGCCACTGCGGCGATCGCCGTAGCAGGCGGGATAACGAACGGCTGGATCTCACCCAGGTCCCGCTCCGACACGCCGCTGCGTAGCCCGCTAGCGTAGGCCCGTGCCTCAGTGAGCGTCTTGTTCATCTTCCAGCTGGTACCGATCCAGACCGTCATGATTGCTGCTCCATGTCCGCCGAGGCGAAATGGTCTCCGAGTGCGTCCATCAGGAGGGAGAACGAGATGGCACCCGGGTCGGGGGTACCGACGCTTTTTTCGCCCAGGACGCGGGAGCGTCCACGGCGGGCGGTGATGTCGGCGGTGGCGTCGGCGGCCTTCCGGGCCGCGGCTGTCGCTTTCCTGGTCGACGCCGCGAGATCAGCGGAGGCCTCGAACTCGGCTTCCAGGGTCTCCCGGAACGGGATGATGGCGTCAACCATGGTCTTGTCGCCCTGTTCCGCGCCGCCGAGGCGGCGGATCGCATTCGTGCCGGTCAACAGGGCACGGACGACGTCATCGGCCGTGGCGCCCGACGCGTCATCGAACACGCTCCCGGCCGCGATCAGCGCAGCCCCCCACAGTGCCCCGGAGGTTCCTCCGGCTTCCTCGGCCCATCCGTCACCGGCGCGCAGCAGGACGGTTCTCGCGCCGGCACCCTTCTCGACCGCTGCGCGTCCGGCAGCAACGGCGCCACGGGTACCGTAGGCCATGCCCTGCCCGTGATCGCCGTCGCCGGCCACCGCGTCAAGCCGACCGAAGTAATCCTGGTGCTCGGCGGCCGTGGCACGCAGGACGTCCAGGGCCTCCACGATCGACTCCGCCAACCCCCGCGATTCGGGGGACGCCTCAGGAATGGTCTCCTCACCGGGGGTATGGACCCAGGTCCGCGCCGTCCTGTCGGCAGTGTCGGGCGCACCCCTGCGGAAAGCGGGGGTATCGGCCGGCGCCAGCCAGTACTGCTCGAGTTCGTCGTCGAGGAACACCACGGTCAGGGAAAGCCCGGCCATGTCGAGGCTGGTCACGTGCTCGCCCACCTCCGGGGCCACGACGGTGAGGCCCTTCTCTGCGAACCGCTCGGCGACCCGGCCGTAGGCGAGGAACAGCTCCTCGTACTTGACGGTGCCCAGCCCATTCAGGACGACGCCGACCCGGCCCTGATAACCACCGTCGACGCGCTCCGGCTCTTCCTCCAGGACGCCATCGAGGAGGAGGTCCGCGACCTCCTCGCCCGTACCCAGCGGAACCTCCCGAATGCCGGGCTCACCGTGAATGCCCAACCCGACCGCCATCTCACCCTCGGGAACATGGAACAGGGCTTCGTCAGCGCCGGGAAGAGTGCAGCCCTCGAAAGCGACCCCGAAGGACCGCGTCGCGTCATTGGCCTTCCACGCCACCCGCTCTGCCTCGTCGATGTCGGCACCGGCCTCGATCGCGGCTCCGGCGATCTTGAACACCACGAGGTCTCCCGCGATGCCGCGGCGATCCCGGTGCTGTTCCGCCGGGGCGGAGGCGATGTCGTCGGACACCCGGATGATCCGTACGTCCACGCCCTCGGCCCGCAGCTTCTCCGCAGCCTGACCGAAATGCAGCACGTCTCCCGCGTAGTTGCCGAACCCGAGGATGACACCACCACCGTTCTCAGCCGAGCGCGACACCGAATACACCTGCGAAGCGGACGGCGAGGCGAAGATATTGCCGCACGGTGCCCCGTGACCCATACCCGGGCCGACCCACCCCGCGAACGCAGGGTAGTGCCCCGACCCACCACCGATCACCAGGGCCGGCTGGCCCTGCGGGGTCTCGGTGGACCGCACCACACCGCCGTGCGCCAACATCACGTGCTCAGGATGCGCCGCCGCATAACC
>JASLBS010000049.1 GCA_030146405.1 Arthrobacter sp. | reverse complement strand
ACCTCCGGTGATGAGACCGGCGTTGGCGGCCGCGGCCGTGGCCGTGTAGACCAGCTGCTGCAGTGCGAGTCGTGCCTCGTCCTCGTCGAGGCGTTCGGTGAACGCGTCGGAGGAGAGGTCGATGGTGATCACGTTCCGCGTCGAGATCGAGGAACTCACGCTGGAGGCCGGCTGCCAGGGGGAGTAGTAGTCGGGGTCCAGCGGTTCCCTGGACGTCATCTTCAGCACCGCGTCGGCGATCGGGTCGCCGCTGGAGGCATCCGGTGCCTCGAGGAACTCCCGGAAGAGCTTGTCGGTGCCGGCCACATCGCCGAGCCAGTACACGGGAACCAGCGGGCGGGGCAGGTCCGTCGAGGTTGCAGGTGCGCCCTGCTCCTGGGCGCCCGCCGACTCGATGGCATTCGTGCCCGTCGCGGACACCGGCGGAGTGGGTAGATCGGTGGTGGGCGCGATGTTCTGGAGGAGACCGGTGTCGGGGAGCAGGAGGATGCTGCTGGCCAGCAGGACGCCGCCCGAGACCAGGAGGATCCTGCGCAGCCCGAGCCTGGGCTTCTTCAAGGGGTCCTGATCGCTCATGCATGTCCTCCTTCCGCTGGGCGCACTGATCTACGGGTCACGTGGTACGAGTGTGGGACCGGGAGTCGGAAGCGGGGCGATTCTCGGCCCGCCCGGGTCCGGAGCCGTCCCAGCTTTACACAGGAGGGGGTCCGGAACGGCACCAGAAATCGTCCTCGCGAGGACTGAAACCGGATCGATACGAAGCCGCCGCGTCGTCGGAGTCCGAGCATGCCGTGATCCGGCCCCCGGATCACGGCTCCGCGTGCTCCGCCCAAGGCGGATTCACCCTGCTGAGCGGGGGAACGATGGCGTACCATGATCTTCTGCGTCCATGGTGTGGTGCCCCCGGGCGGGCGCTCGGAACGCACCGGGACAACAGCACCGACAGACAGCGGTACGACTACTCGAATGAGGGGCGATCGAAGGCCGGACGGCCGAGCTATGAGCGAATCTTCAACAGGTATCAACGCGGCAGGACTCGATTCCAGGACCTTCGTGTTCGACTCGACCGAACAGATGGTGCAGGCACTCGGCTCCAACGACGAAGCGCTCCGGCTGATCGAGACGTCGTTCCCGGGCGTGGGGCTGCAGGCACGGGGCAACGAGCTCACCATCACCGGACCCTCCGCCGACGTCAGCCGGACGGAGCGGTTGGTGGGGGAGATCCGCACCATGGCCAGCAACAACGCCACCGTATCGCCACAGGTGCTCGAACAACTCGTCTCCATGCTGAAGACGCAGAGCGCCGCCCGCCCGTCGGAAGTGCTCTCCGTGAGCATCCTCTCCTCGCGAGGGAAGACGATCCGACCCAAGACGTTGAACCAGAGCACCTACGTCGAGGAGATCGATCGCAACACCATCGTGTTCGGGATCGGCCCGGCCGGAACCGGCAAGACCTACCTGGCCATGGCCAAGGCGGTGCAGGCGCTGCAGCACAAGGAGGTCAACCGGATCATCCTCACGCGCCCGGCCGTCGAGGCGGGGGAGCGGCTGGGATTCCTGCCCGGCACCCTGAACGACAAGATCGACCCTTACCTCCGGCCGCTCTACGACGCCCTGCACGACATGATGGATCCCGACTCGATCCCGCGGCTCATGGCCGCCGGGACCATCGAAGTTGCACCGCTGGCCTACATGCGCGGCAGGACGCTCAATGACGCCTTCATCATCCTCGACGAAGCGCAGAACACGACGCCGGAGCAGATGAAGATGTTCCTCACCCGGCTGGGCTTCGGCTCCAAGATGGTGGTCACCGGTGACGTCACCCAGGTGGATCTCCCGAACGGCACCAGCTCCGGGCTGAGGATCGTCCGCGAGATCCTGAGCGACGTCGACGACGTCCACTTCAGTGAACTCGATTCCTCCGACGTCGTGCGGCACCGCCTCGTGGGTGACATCGTCACCGCCTACAGCACGTGGGACGAGGCACAGCGCGCCGGTCAGTCGCGGTCCGACCGACCGGCGGGTACCCGATGAGTGTCGAGGTCAACAACGAGACCGGGTACGACGTCGACGAGGAGTCACTGGTCCGCCTCACCAACTTCCTGTTCGAGGCACTCTTCATCCACCCCGAGGCCGAGCTCTCGATCATCCTGGTGGACACGTCCGCGATGGAGAAGCTGCACGTGGAGTGGATGGACGAGCACGGACCCACGGACGTCCTCTCCTTCCCGATGGACGAGCTGCGTCCGGGGACGCCCGGACGCGTCACCCCGGCCGGGTTGCTCGGCGACATCGTGCTCTGTCCCGACGTCGCAGCATCCCAGGGCGCCGCGGCCGGGCACAGCACCAATGACGAACTGCTGCTCCTGACCACGCACGGCGTCCTCCACCTGCTCGGTTACGACCACGCCGAGCCCGACGAGGAGAAGGAGATGTTCGGCCTGCAGCGTCAGCTCCTCGCCGAGTTCCTCGGTGGCAGTGCACCGCAGGAGACGCGCACGTGATCATCTGGATCTTCGGGCTCATGGGGGTGGTCTTCGCCCTCACGGCAGCTCTCGTGACGGCGGCTGAGGCCGCCTTCAGCTACCTGCCCCGGCAGGAGGGCGAGGGCCTGGTCCAGACCTCGAGATCCTCCTCCCTGCGCCGCATCCTCGACGCCCCCGTGGCCCACATGCACGCGCTGCGGTTCTGGCGCGTCTGGTTCGAGATGGCCGGAGCCGTGGCCGTCGCGATCCTGTTCCACGACCTCCTGGACAACGTCTGGCTCGCCGGGCTCCTGGCCACAGTGGTGATGGCGGCCATCGGTTTCGTGATCGTCGGTGTCTCGCCGCGCCAGCTCGGTCGTACCCACGCTCCCACCGTCGTCCGTGCAACGGCCGGACTGGTGGCGTTCCTCCGCGCCATCCTGGGTCCGGTCCCTCGGTGGCTCGTGAGGATCGGCAGCGCGCTCACCCCGGGAGCCGCCCGGGACGAAGCAGCCTTCTTCACCGAGGAGGAGTTCCGCGAGTTGCTCTCCCGAGCCTCGGATGCCGAGATGATCGAGGACAACGAGGCGGAACTCATCCACTCGGTCTTCGAACTCGGCGACACGAAGGTCCGCGCCGTGATGGTACCGCGGACGGACATGGTGACGATCGAGTCCGGTTCCACCCTGAGCCAGGCGATGTCGCTGTTCCTCCGCTCCGGGTACTCGCGTATCCCGGTGATCGGTGAGAGTTCCGACGACATCAGGGGGCTGCTGTACCTGAAGGACGTGGTCGCCAGCCTGCACGGACGTCCGGCTTCGAACCAGACGCGGTCGATCGACTCCGAGTGCCGGCCGCCCCGCTACGTCCCCGAGTCCAAGCCCGTGGGGGACCTCCTGCGCGAGTTGCAGCGTGAATCCACCCACGTGGCGATCGTGATCGACGAGTACGGCGGCACGGCGGGACTCGTGACCCTCGAGGACCTGATCGAGGAGATCGTGGGCGAGATCGTCGACGAGTACGACTCCGAGGTTCCGGAACTCGAGAAACTCGACGAGGTCGAGTACCGGATCAGCGCCCGCATGGGGATTACCGACCTCGGTGAACTGTTCGGGATCGACCTGAACGACGAGGAGGTGGACACCGTGGGCGGTCTCCTCGCGAAGACCCTCGGCCGCGTACCGATCGTCGGTTCCGAGGTTGCGGTTGACGGCATCGGCCTGCGCGCCGAACGCGTGGAGGGCCGACGTAACCGGGTGTCGCACGTGATCGCCTACCGGCTGCCGCCCGAAGAGACGACAATAGGAGATCGACATCTGATGGAGGCCGACAGTGAGCGACATTGAGCACCGCGCCGGATTCGTCTCGCTGGTGGGGCGGCCGAACGCAGGCAAGTCCACGCTGACGAACGCGCTGGTGGGGCAGAAGGTGGCCATCACGTCCGCCAAGCCGCAGACCACCCGCCACACCATTCGAGGGATCGTCAACCGTGACGATGCTCAGGTGGTGCTGGTGGACACCCCGGGCCTCCACAGGCCCCGTACCCTGCTCGGCCAGCGACTCAACGATCTCGTGGCCGACACCCTCGCCGAGGTCGACGCCGTCGGATTCTGCCTCCCTGCCAATGAGAAGATCGGCCCGGGCGACCGCTTCATCGCGGAACAACTGGCGCGGCTCAACGGCAAGCCGCTCATCGCCGTGGTGACCAAGACCGACCTCGTGGATCGGCAGGCCCTGACGGAACAACTGCTCGCGGTGTCGAAGCTGGGCACCGAGGTGGCGGGCGCCGACGGCTGGGCGGACATCGTGCCCGTGTCCGCCGCGGACGGCTTCCAGGTGGAGATCGTGGCCGAGGTGTTCAGCCAGCACATGCCGGTCTCGCCCGTGCTGTACCCGGACGGCGAGCTCACCGACGAGCCGGAGGCCGTGATGGTCGCGGAACTGGTGCGAGAGGCAGCCCTCGAGGGGGTGCGGAACGAGTTGCCGCACTCGCTGGCCGTCGTCGTCGAGGAAATGGTTCCGCGGGAGGGACGTGCGGCGGATGACCCCATGCTCACCGTGTACGTCAACCTGTACGTGGAACGTCCCTCGCAGAAGGCCATCATCATCGGTAAGGGCGGCGCGCGCCTGCGGGAGGTGGGGACCACTGCCCGTCAGGGCATCGAGGCCCTCCTGGGCACGCGCATCTTCCTCGACCTCCACGTGAAGGTGGCCAAGGATTGGCAGCGTGACCCCAAGCAGCTGGTGAAGCTGGGGTTCTAGCGGGCACGGGAGCCTTTTCCCGTTCGTTGGTGTGCGGAAGGCGATCGTCGAGGTGCGGATGCCGCCGAGACCCCACGCCGCTGGGGCAGCGCTGCCGGGGGGCGGCCACCGCTGTGGTTAGGGTGGGATGGACGGGCCGCCGTCCACCGGATCAGCCGGGACCCGCCCCACCATCGACCGAAGGAGCCCGGCATGACACGCCGACCACCCCGTGAGGGCGCTGCCACAGCGAGCGACGCCCCGACCGTGTCCCCTGACGGGGCAGCGGTGGGCGGACCGGCGGGCCGGCACCTGGGACGGCGAGGGGCATTCGGCCCCCTGAAGGCCACCGCGCTCATCCTGGCCACGGTGCTCGTGGGTGCCGTCGCGTTCGTCGGCGTCCAGGTGCACCGTCTGCAGACCAACGTGGTCACAATGCCGCTGAACCTCGGGGAGGGCCAGGAGCAGGGACTGCCGGTGGACTCGAGTACCGACCCCCTGCAGATCCTCATCCTCGGAACGGACACGCGGTTGGGGAACACGGGTGCGTACCTCGGGGACGAGGAGGAGTCCACGGGTGCGGGCAACTCGGACGTCATGATGCTGATGACGCTCTCGGCGGACCGGCAGAACGTCAATGTGGTGTCCTTCCCACGCGACCTCCTCGTACCCCTGCCGAGATGCGTCAATCCGAGTACCGGGGAGCCCTCCGAGGCCGTGGAGCTGGCCCAGCTGAACGAGGCCCTGCACGAGGGCGGACCGGGCTGCACCGTGGCCGCCATCAACGACCTGACCGGCATGTCGGTCGATCACTTCATGATGGCCGATTTCAACGCTGTGAAGGAGCTCTCCACGACGCTCGGCGGTGTGGAGGTCTGCGTCGACGCAGCAGTCGAGGACGAGTACTCCGGGCTTTCGCTGCCCGCGGGCACCAGCGAGGTGGAGGGGGAGCAGGCCCTGGCCTTCCTGCGGACGAGGCACGGGTTCGGTGACGGCGGCGACACCGGACGGATCGCCGCGCAGCAGTCCTTCCTCGCTTCCATGGCGCGCAAGGTGCGCTCCGAGGGCACCCTGACCAACATTCCCAGGCTCTACGCGATCGCCGATACGGTGACCCGCAATCTGACCATCGACGAGGGCCTGTCCCGCCCGACCGAGCTGTTGAAGATCGCGGACCGGTTACGGGACGTGGATCTCGGCAGCATCGCGTTCGTGACGGTACCCAGCGCGCCCTGGGACCAGGATCCCAACCGCCTGGTGCTCGACGAGGAACCTGCCGAGGCACTGTTCGAGACCCTGCGGGAGGACCGCAGCCTCGTCACGCCGGCACCCGAGCCCTCCGCGCCGGCGCCCGGCCCGGAGGTGCCGTCCGCTCCGGTGACGCCCGACGTGCCGGCAGTGGACCCGGCGACCGTCCCGGTGCTCGTGATCAACGCGACGACCAACCCCGACCGCGCCGCCGAGCTGCAGGAGATCCTCGCGGACGCCGGCTACTCGCAGGCGACGCCGTTCGAGTCCGCCCCCGCCGCGAACACCCAGCTGGTGTTCGGCACCGGTTACGAGTCCGTGGCCGCGGACCTCGCCGCGCAGCTCGGTGTCCCCGAAGGGCAGGTTCTCCCCAATCCCGAGGTGATCGGTGTGCAGCTGGTGATCGGCGCGGACCTCGCGACCGGCGACCAGGTGGTTGTGCCGCCACTCGGTCCCGAACTACGCGGGCAGACCGCGGAGCAGGTCACGTGTCAGGCGGCGTCCGGCTTCTGATCCCCGCTGGGAAGTAGGCCGCACCAGGGATGGCGTGAGGGACGTCCGCCTGTACCGGGCATCACCAGATGCGGACGCGGTCCTCAGGATCGAGCCACAGCGCGTCACCCTCGGCGACGCCGAAGGCCTCGTGGAACTCGTCGAGGTTCCGGACCACCTGATTGCACCGGAACTCGTTCGGTGAGTGCGGGTCCACGGTCAGACGGCGTCGTGCCTCCTCCGGCCGGATCTTCTGCTGCCAGCAGGTGGCCCAGGAGAGGAGGAAGCGCTGCGTGCCGGTCAGTCCTCCGAGCACGGGTGCTTCGCTTCCGCCCAGGCTCAGCAGGTAGGCGCGGTAGCTGATCCCCAGACCGCCGAGGTCACCGATGTTCTCACCCAGGGTCAGCTCGCCGTTCACGCGCTGCCCGGGGACCTCCGACGGCTCCAGGGCGGCGTACTGGGCCACGAGCTTTCCGGTCAGGGCGTCGAACGCTGTCCTGTCCTCCTCGCTCCACCAGTTCGACAACCTCCCCGTACCGTCGAACTGCGAGCCCTTGTCATCGAAACCGTGTCCGATCTCGTGGCCGATCACTGCGCCGATCGCACCGTAGTTGACGGCGTCGTCGGCATCTATGTCGAAGAACGGCGGTTGCAGGATCGCGGCAGGGAAGACGATCTCGTTCATGGTGGGCATGTAGTAGGCGTTGACCGTCTGCGGAGTCATCAACCAGGCACCGCGGTCGATGGGCTGGCCTAGCTTGCCGAGCTGCCGGGAATGTTCGAACTCGTTGGCGCGGAGCACATTGCCGTAGAGATCCGAAGGCTGCACATCGAGCGTGCCGTAGTCGATCCAGGTGTCCGGGTACCCGATCTTCGTGGTGAACTGCTGCAGTTTGCCGAGCGCGCGTTCCCGGGTCTCGTCGGTCATCCACGTCAGTGCCGTGATGCTCGACTCGTAGGCCGCGATCAGGTTGCCCACCAGCTCGAGCATCGCTGCCTTGTGGGTCGCGGGGAAGTGCCGCTCGACGTACCGCTGACCGATGGCCTCGCCCATGGCGCCCTCCACCAGGGCCACGCCGCGCTTCCACCGGTCCTTCAGGCGCGGAGTACCGGCGAGATGGGTGCCGTAGAAGGCGAACGCAGCGTCGACGAAGCGCTCGTCGAGATAGTCCGCCGCCTGCAGCAGGACGCGGCTGATGAGCCATTCCTGCCACGTCCCGAGGTCCTCCCCGGTCAACGCCGCGTCGAGGCCCAGCACGAAGTCCGGCTGGTTGATGATCAGCTCCTCGGACTGGTGCGGTTCGTCCGTCACGATCCGGAGCCAGGATAGGAGGTGCTCGGACAGACCTGCAACGCCGTCGAGCTGCACCAGGTTGTACGTCTTCTGCGGATCGCGCCGTTCCACGCTGCCCATGGAGGAAGCGGCAAGACGCGTCTCCAGTGCCAGGACCCGTGCTGCCGCATCGCCCGGACGGTCGACGCCGGCCAGCTCGAAGAGCTTCGCGAGCAGGGCCCGGTACTCGTCCCGGGTCTGCGCGAAACCGTCCTCCCGGTAGTAGGACTCGTCGGGCAGACCGAGACCGGACTGGTACAGGTGGAGGAGGTACCGCTCCGGGTTGCCGGCGTCGTTGCTGACGTAGGGTGCGAGGAAACCCTGGGCACCGGACCTGGTCAGGCCCGCGCTGAGTTCCACGAGTTCGCCGACACCGGTCACAGCCCGGATGCGTTCGAGCAGGGGCATTACCGGGCCGATCCCTTCCGCCTCGATGCGTGCCGTGTCCATGAAGTTCACATAGAGCGTTCCCAGCTTCGCCCCGATGCTGTCGGCGGCTTCGTCGGGGGCGACCCGTGCCGCGTCCTCGATGATCTCCCGTACCGCCGCTTCCGAGGCGTCACGCAGCGCTGTGAAGGAACCGGCGAGCGGGCGGTCCTCGGGAATCACCGCGTCGCTCAGCCAGACGCCGTTGGCGTGCCGGAAAAGATCGTCCTGGGGCCGGACCGACCCGTCGAGATTGTCCGGATCAAGTGTGCTGATCGTCATGTTCACTTCCATTTCCTCGCAGTGCGGCGCTCGTCCGAACGCCCCGCAAGTCATCCTATGTGCCGTGCTAGGGTGACTGGATGCGCGCACAAAGGACTCTTCTTCGGTGCCGCGGCGAGGCCATCTAGGACACAAGAGCTACTGGCCATCCTCGCCGCGGAGTTCGTGTTGCCCGGCCGCCAGCATCCTCAGTTCCGACAGAAAAGGCCGATCCCATGCAGAACGCCCAGAAAACCTCCGGTATGCCGTTCGGAAAATACCGCCCTTTCCAGGACCAGATCTCCGTCGAGCTGCCCGACCGCACGTGGCCGGACCGGACGATCACGAAGGCCCCGCGCTGGTGCGCCGTCGACCTGCGCGACGGGAACCAGGCGCTGATCGACCCGATGAACCCTGAGCGCAAGCACCAGATGTTCGATCTCCTGGTCCGCATGGGCTTCAAGGAGATCGAGGTGGGCTTCCCCTCCGCGTCGCAGACGGACTTCGACTTCGTCCGGCAGCTGATCGAGGGGGACCGCATCCCCGATGACGTCACCATCCAGGTCCTGACGCAGTCCCGCGAACACCTGATCGAACGCACGTACGCCTCGCTCGAGGGAGCGGACCGTGCAATCGTCCACCTCTACAACTCCACCTCGGTCCTGCAGCGGCGCGTGGTCTTCAACCAGGACCAGGACGGCATCGTGGACATCGCGCTGCAGGGAGCGCGGCTGTGCCGGAAGTTCGAGGAGAACATGGGGTCGACGGCGATCACCTACGAGTACTCGCCCGAGTCCTTCACCGGAACGGAACTCGAGTTCGCGGCGCGCATCAGCAACGAGGTGTCCGCCGTCCTGGAGGCATCACCGGAGCGGCAGATGATCCTCAACCTGCCGGCCACGGTGGAGATGGCCACCCCCAACGTCTACGCCGATTCGATCGAGTGGATGACCCGGAACCTCGCCGATCGCGACAGCATCATCCTCTCCCTGCACCCGCACAACGATCGCGGAACCGGCGTCGCCGCCGCGGAGCTCGGCTACCTGGCCGGAGCGGACCGGATCGAGGGCTGCCTCTTCGGCAACGGCGAGCGCACCGGCAACGTCGACCTGGTGACGCTCGGGATGAATCTCTTCAGCCAGGGGATCGATCCGCAGCTCGACTTCTCCGACATGGACTCCATCCGCCGGACGGCGGAGTACTGCAACCAGCTCAGTGTGCCGGAGCGTTCACCCTACGGAGGGGACCTGGTCTTCACGGCGTTCTCCGGATCGCACCAGGACGCGATCAAGAAGGGCTTCGAGAGCATGGAGCGCGATGCTGCGGCTGCGGGGGTCGGTGTCGACGACATCCCGTGGGCCGTGCCGTACCTGCCGATCGATCCGAAGGACATCGGGCGCTCGTACGAAGCCGTGATCCGGGTCAACTCCCAGTCGGGCAAGGGCGGAGTGGCCTACCTGCTCAAGAACGAGCACAGCCTCGACCTGCCGCGGCGTGCGCAGATCGAGTTCTCCGGCGTCATCCAGCGCCGCACGGAGTCCCAGGGCGGTGAGGTCAGCGGAGCGCAGCTCTGGTCGGTCTTCCAGGACGAGTACCTGCCGACACGCACCGACGGCGGTTCCGAGGCGTGGGGTCATTACGAGCTGACCTCGGTGAACACCGACACGGCGGAGGACGGCGCCTTCAAGCTCGGTGCCACTCTCCTCGTGGACGGCGTCCAGCAGCGGAGGACCGCACAGGGCAACGGCCCGATCGACGCACTGCTGTCCATGCTGAGCCAGGACGGCGTGGACCTGCGGGTACTGGACTACACGGAGCACGCTCTGTCCTCCGGTGGCAATGCGAGGGCCGCAGCCTACGTCGAGTGCGCCGTCGGCGAGCGGGTGCTGTGGGGTGTGGGCATCGATGCGAACACCACCATGGCTGCATTGAAGGCCGTCATCTCCGCCGTCAACCGGGCCATCCGCGACGCGGCCTGACGGTAGCCGGCCCCGCCTGTCCACCCGCGCCGGTTCATCCCGGCGTGGGTGGCAGGTGGGAAGATGAACTCGTGGCCTCCTCATCGACATCGCGCACCTACCGCGCCGAAGGCGTGGTGCTGCGGACCCACAAGTTGGGCGAGGCGGACCGCATCATCGTTCTGTTGACGCGCGAGCACGGTCAGGTACGCGCGGTGGCCAAGGGTGTGCGCCGGACGAGCAGCAAGTTCGGCTCGCGGCTGGAGCCCTTCATGGCGGTGGACCTGCTCCTGGCGCACGGGAGGAACCTCGACGTCGTCACGCAGGCCCAGACGAAGGGTGCCTACGGCTACGGGATCGCTGCGGACTACGGCCGGTACACCGCGGCGACGGCGATCGCCGAGACCGCCGAACGCCTGACGGACGTCGGGGAGATCGGGGGAGCGCAGTACGCCCTCGTGGCGGGAGCCTTCTCCGCACTCAGCCGGAATCTCCACTCGTCGGAGCTCATCCTCGATTCCTACCTCCTCCGGGCCCTGGCGACGGCGGGCTGGGCCCCCAGCTTCACGGACTGTGCACGGTGCGGTGCGCCGGGCCCTCATGCGGCATTCTCGGCGCCGATCGGCGGTGCCGTCTGCCAGGTCTGCCGGCCGCCGGGCGCGGCCTCGCCGTCGGCCGCGACCATGGACCTGCTCGGTGCTCTGCTGACGGGTGACTGGGCGTTCGCGGATGCCTCCGAGATCGGTGCACGGCGCGAAGCGGCAGGACTCGTCGCGGCCTACCTGCAGTGGCACCTCGAACGCGGGGTAGCCTCCCTCAAACATGTGGAGCGTGTATGAAGAACCCAGCGTCCCGCCCCGTGGCACCGTGGCCCCACCCGAGCGGGGAGGTGGCCCCTGCGATCCCACGGCAGTTCGTCCCGGATCACGTGGCAATCGTGATGGACGGCAACGGTCGGTGGGCCAACGAGCGCGGGTTACCGCGGACCGAGGGTCACAAGGCGGGGGAGGCGGCGCTGCTGGACGTCATGGCAGGGGCGATCGAGATCGGTATCCGCCACGTGTCCGTCTACGCCTTCAGCACCGAGAACTGGAAGCGGTCCCCCGAGGAGATCCGCTTCCTCATGGGTTTCAACAAGGACGTTCTGCGGCGCCAGCGGGACCAGTTGAACGCCTGGGGCGTCCGTGTGCGCTGGTCGGGCCGCACACCCAGGCTCTGGCCCTCCGTGATCCGTGAACTCGAGGAAGCCGAGCGGCACACGGCGCAGAACACCACCTGCACCCTGACCATGTGCGTGAACTACGGGGGCCGGGCCGAGATCGCCGACGCCGTGCGGGCGATCGCCGAGGACGTCGCGGCGGGAAGGCTGCGGGCCTCCTCCGTCAATGAGAAGACCGTTCAGCGCTACCTCGACGAGCCGGACCTGCCCGACGTCGATCTCTTCCTCCGCACCTCGGGCGAGCAGCGCCTGTCCAACTTCATGCTGTGGCAGTCCGCCTACGCGGAGATGGTCTTCATGAACACGCTGTGGCCCGACGTCGACCGCCGCACCCTCTGGCGGGCGGTGGAGGAGTATGCCGCCCGGGACCGCCGGTACGGGGGAGCCGTCGACCGGGCCGCCGCCGGCGGTGCGGCGAACTGACGCGGCCTGTTCAGACGGAAGTTCCCCCGGACTACTCCCCACCGGCTCCGCTTCCTAGACGACCCTTCGGCGGGACATGTGCGTCCAACCACCAGGCCGTGGCCTCCACCGCTTCCTCCCGGACGGCGCGGCGGGACAGGAAGACGTCGTGCAGTGCGCCGTGGAACCGCCGGATGGTGACATTCCTGCCGAGTTCGGCCGAACGGCGCACCATCCTCGAGACGTCCAGGATGCTGTCCGATTCGAGCATCGAGTCCTTCCAGGTGGGACTGGTGACGGAGGTCGTGGAGCACAGCACCAGGGTCGGCGCACCCACGTCGATCCCGCGCGCGAGCTCGGCATGGCCCGCCAGCACTGCAGCCAGCCAGCCGACCCTGATGGGAAAGCCGGCTTCCGGACGCCACGACGGCTCGATGGTCCACTCACCGTCCCGGGTGTTGCTGATGCTCCGGAAGTAGAAGCCGAGTTCGGGGAGCAGGAGTCGTGCCTTGGGTCGGAGCTTCGAGATGGTGTCCAGGACGCCGTGCGCGATGCTGCGGAGGAGGGTGCTCCCCTGGGTCTCCAGCCAGGGACCGTTGAGGACCAGGGCCGCGAGCCGGCCGGGATGACGCGCTGCCCACAGGGCCGCCGTCAGTCCTCCCGTCGAATGCGCCATCAGGACGAGCTCCACGTCCACGGGCCCGCCGACCCGCTCCGTCAGGCGTTCGGTGAGGGCGGTGATCGCGACGTCGAAATCCTCGTCGTACTCCTCGAGTGTCGTGACGAAGCCGGGCGTCTGGTACGGCAGGAGGCTCCTGCCGTGCTTGTGGAGGTCCAGGGCGAAGAAAGCCCACCCCCTGGCCTGCAGGGTGGAGGCCAGTTCCACGTGGTAGAAATAGTCACTGAATCCGTGGATGTAGAGTACTGCGCGGATCGCGGTCGGGACATCGCCCGTGGTACTCGCAGCAGCAGGGGAGGCGTCCGACCGGTCGGCGCCGCCGTCGGGCTCGTAGGCGACGAGGGTCGCTACCCGGGGGCCCTCGTCGTCCGGCTCCAGGGGCAGGGTCCGGGCCGCGAAGGATTCCCCGAGGAAGTCCTCGCTCCAGTGCCCGTCCATGCTCCGACCCTACCGCCGCTGCCCGGAGTCCTGCGCGACCCGGGAGTTGGCCCGTGCCACTCCCGCATGGAATTCTGGACCCATGCGCATCTACCCGACCTTCTTCCGGATCGTCTTCTCCGGGATGGACGCCGAACGCGCCCACCAGATCGGCTTCCTCCTGATCCGGGCGGTGGACCTGACTCCCGTGGGATGGCTCCTCCGCCGGCGCTGTGCTCCGGATCCGCGCCTGGCCACTTCGGCCTTCGGCGTCGAGTTCCCCTCGCCCTTCGGGCTCGCTGCGGGCTTCGACAAGGCGGGCAAGGGTGTGCTCCCGCTCACCGCGCTCGGGTTCGGCCACGTGGAGATCGGCACCATCACCGGCCAGGCGCAGCCGGGCAACCCCCGGCCCCGTCTCTTCCGGCTGGTCGAGGACCGCGCGGTGATCAACCGGATGGGCTTCAACAACGACGGCGCGGCCGCGGTCGGTCCGCGTCTGCGGTCCGCACGGAAGCGGCTGGCCCGCCGTTACGGGACGCGGCCCCGGCCCGTGGTGGGCGCCAACATCGGCAAGACCAAGAAGGTGGACCTCGCCGACGCCGTCGCGGACTACCTGGTGAGTACACGGGAGCTCGCACCGGAAGCGGACTACCTCGTGGTCAACGTGTCGTCACCGAACACGCCGGGCCTGCGGCTGCTGCAGACCGCCGAGTCCCTTCGTCCGCTGCTCGAGGCCGTACGTCGCACAGCCGACGAGGCGGCAGGACGTCATGTGCCGTTGCTCGTGAAGATCGCCCCCGACCTCACCGACCAGGACCTCGACGACGTCGCGAACCTCGCGCTCGAACTCGGCCTGGACGGCATCGTGGCCACCAACACCACGATCACCCGGGACAACCTCGTCACCGACGATGAGGTGGTGATCGCGAAGGGCGTGGGCGGGCTGAGCGGGGCGCCGCTCAAGGCGCGCTCCCTCGAAGTGCTGAAGCACCTACGTGCCGCGGTGGGGGACACGATGGCGATCGTCGCGGTGGGCGGCGTCGAGACCCCGGAGGACGTCATCGAGCGGCTCCGGGCCGGCGCCACCCTGGTCCAGGGCTACACGGCCTTCCTGTACGAAGGGCCGTTCTGGGCCGCGCGCATCAACCGGGGGCTCCTGCGCGCGACGGCCCCGGCGGCGCAACACGGCTGAGGACGTCACCCGGAACAGGAGAAGCCGGGCCCGAGGGGCCCGGCTTCTGCGGTTCCGGTACTGGTGCGGCCGCGACGGCCTGCGGATCAGGAAGGGTACTGGCCCCGACGCACCTGCGGCTTCGGCAGGCGGAGCCTCCGGAGCTGGAGCGCGCGGGTGACCGCGTACCAGAGGTCACCCTGATTCGGTGCACCGAACTTCTCGGTGAGCTTCTGCTTCATCTTCCGCCGCAGCAGGATGCAGTCGAAGATGACGACGACGATGAGGAACCAGAAGGCCATCAGGACGGCACTCTGGATCACGAGGGACTGGAAGAAACTGAGGATCACGAAGACCAGTGCAGCGATCATGAGGAACTCGCCCACGTTGACGCGGGCGTCCACGAACTGCCTGATGTAGCGACGGTTCGGGCCCTTGTCCCGCAGGGGCAGATACCGCTCGTCATCGGTGTCGAGTGCCCGGCGCGTCTTCAGCCGATCCTCGCGCATGGCGGCCCGGCTCTTCTCCTTCGCCGCCTTGCGGTCGTTCGGGACGAGGGGGCGCCTGCGGGCGGCCTCCTGCACGCTGCGCTTGGGCGTCGGTGCGCCCTTGCCCTGCTGGCGCGGCGTCTCCTGGGGCTGGGAAGTGCTGTCAACGACTTCCTGGGCGGTGGGGGCTTCTCTATTTCGTCCGAACACCTCCTCAGGATACCGGCTCCGGGAAGGCCTCCTGGGAGCCCCTGGGGTTCCGGCGGACAGCGGAGTGATCCAGGGCCCGTGCCGGGGCCGGGAGAACCCGGTCTGTGTAGGGTTCTGGCATGACTTCCAACAGCACGCCCACCGGGCAGACAACCGACCCGTCCTCCGTGAGTGAGCGACTACGGACCAGCATCGACGCGGCCTTCCCCCGCATCGTCGAGCAGCTCACCGAGCTCGTGGCCATCCAGGGGATCGCCTGGGAGGCCTTCGACGCGGCCGAGCTCGACCGCAGCTCCGAAGCGGTCGCCGCGCTCATCCGCAGTTCCGGGATCGATGACGTCCGGATCCTCCGCGTGGACAACGGCGCGGCACCGGGCGGGCCGGCCGTCGTCGCCCGCCGCCCTGCAGCGGAGGGCATGCCGACCGTCCTGCTCTATGCACACCACGACGTCCAGCCACCGGGGGACCCGGCCCTCTGGGAGACCGAACCGTTCGTCGCCACGGAACGCAACGGCAGGCTCTACGGACGGGGCACCGCCGACGACAAGGCCGGCATCATGGCGCACGTTGGTGCGTTCACAGCCCTCGCGGAGGTGGTCGGTGAGTCCTTCGGGGTCGGCGTCACGCTCTTCATCGAGGGCGAGGAGGAGGCCGGCTCGCCGACCTTCCGTTCCTTCCTGGAGACCTATCGGGACGACCTCGAAGCGGACGTCATCATCGTCGCCGATTCGAGCAACTGGAAAGTGGGGGTGCCCGCGCTGACCACGAGCCTCCGCGGTCTCGTGGACGGGACCCTGGAGGTGCAGGTCCTGGACCACGCAGTGCACTCCGGCATGTTCGGCGGCCCCGTCCTCGACGCACCCACCCTCCTGGCGAGGCTCATCGCCACGCTGCACGACGACGCCGGCGACGTGGCGATCGCCGGGCTGCAGGGCGGCGACCACGCATCCGTGGAGTACGACGAGCAGGACTACCGATCGGACGCGTCCGTGCTCGACGGTGTCGAACTCGCGGGAACCGGCTCCATCGCCTCGAGGCTCTGGACCAAGCCCGCGCTCTCCATCATCGGGATGGACATCCCGAGCGTGGCGCTCTCCTCCAACACACTGCTGCCCCGGGCACGCGCGAAGTTCAGCCTGCGGCTGGCCCCCGGTGAGGATCCGCAGGCCGCCATGGAAGCGGTGCGACGCCATGTGGAGGAGCACGCCCCGTTCGGGGCCTCCGTGACCTTCACGCCGGGGGAGACGGGCAGTCCCTTCCGGACCGACACCACCGAAGCGGCGTCGCGCCTGGCACTTGAATCGCTCGAGGAGGCATGGGGTGTCCAGCCCGTGGAGGCCGGGATGGGTGGCTCCATCCCGTTCATCGCCGACCTCACCGAGATCTTCCCCTCCGCCCAGATCCTCATCACCGGCGTCGAGGACCCCGATTCGCGGGCTCACAGCGCCAACGAGTCGCTGCACCTGGGTGAGTTCAAGAAAGCCGTGCTGGCGGAGGCGATCCTGCTCGCGCGGATCAACGACGGCGGCCTCGACCGCCGCTGACAACAGGGACCGGAGGGCCGGAGGAAATGTTTTGGCCCTCCCGCCCGTTATCACCCATGTGGGTCCGGCGTACGCTTGGACAAAGCCCTGTGCGCCGCACCGCGGGCGGCACTGAGAGCGGACACCGTCACGGAGTCCGAGCTAGGAGAAACACCATGAGCACTTCGACCACCGAAACCGGAACCGTACAGGAGTCCACCGAGCTCCCGGCCCACGAGGTCGCGCTTTCCGAGATCGCTGCAGGGAAGGTACGCAGCCTGCTCGAGCAGGAGGGCCGCACCGACCTGCGTCTGCGGGTAGCCGTGCAGCCCGGCGGCTGCTCCGGCCTCATCTACCAGCTGTACTTCGACGAGCGGGTCCTGGACGGCGATGCCGTGCGGGACTTCGAGGGCGTCGAGGTCATCGTGGACAAGATGAGCGTCCCGTACCTGAGCGGGGCCTCGATCGACTTCGAGGACACCATCTCGAAGCAGGGATTCACCATCGACAACCCGAATGCGGGCGGCTCCTGCGCCTGCGGCGATTCCTTCCACTAACACGTAGCAGGGGCCCGGAACACCACCTCGACGGTGTGTTCCGGGCCTTTTGCATGTCACCGAATCGCGGGTCTTACAGGTAAGCTCTACAGTGAGTAGTAAAACTGGATGTGCTCCCCGGGCAGCTTCATGAGCGGGTGGCAACGCACGTAGAGAAGGAAGGTCCGTCTGTGAGTTCGCAGGACCGAACCAGTAGCAAGCGCGCCAGGATCGCGAAGATCTCCAGCATCTCGCTGGTCGGTGCCCTCCTACTGACCGGCTGTTCGGCAGAAGCCCAAAAGGGTTGGCTTCCGGCAGATCGGGACAACACAAACCACACCGGAATCATCACCGATCTGTGGGTCAACTCGTGGATCGCCGCCCTCGTGGTCGGTATCATCACATGGGGACTCATCATCTGGTGCATGGTGGCCTACCGCCGCCGGAAGAACGACACCGGTTACCCACGGCAGCTGAGCTACAACCTGCCGCTCGAGATCTTCTACTTGACGATCCCGCTGTTCATGGTCCTCGTCTTCTTCTACTTCACCGAGAGGGAAATCGCGACCATCGACGCACGGGACGACAATCCCGACGTGATCGTCGACGTACAGGGCAAGCAATGGTCCTGGGACTTCAACTACGTGAACGAGGACAAGTACTCCACGGGCGTCCAGGTGAGCCTCAACGGCGAAGAGGGCGTCCCCGAGCGACTGCCGACGCTCTACCTGCCGGTGAACCGCTCGGTCGAGCTTCAGCTCAACTCCCGCGACGTCCAGCACTCCTTCTTCGTGCCGGCCTTCCTGCAGAAGCGCGACCTCTACCCGGGCCGCACCAACTACATCAACCTCACACCCACGAAGGAAGGCGTCTTCGCCGGCAAGTGCGCGGAGCTGTGCGGCCAGTACCACTCCGAGATGCTCTTCAACGTCGCCGTGGTCTCCCAGGAGGAGTTCGACGCCCAGATGGAACAGCTCGAGGACGGACAGCTCGGCGACGAGTACGGCCGCGATTCCTACCCGTCGGATGACCCCGACACCGACCCAGCCAGGAGCAGCAGCTGATGTCAACGTTCGAATACACCCTTGAGGAAGCGGGGACCATAGCCGCTCCGCGTGTGGTGCCGAGGTCCAAGGGACGCATCATCGTCAACTGGATCACCTCCACGGACCACAAGACCATCGGGTACATGTACCTGATCGCGTCCTTCGTGTTCTTCTGCTTCGCAGGCGTGATGGCACTGATCATCCGTGCCGAGCTCTTCGAGCCGGGGATGCAGATCCTGCAGACCAAGGAGCAGTACAACCAGCTCTTCACGATGCACGGCACCGTGATGCTCCTGATGTTCGCGACGCCACTGTTCGCCGGGTTCGCCAACATCATCATGCCGCTGCAGATCGGCGCGCCGGACGTCTCGTTCCCGCGACTGAACGCTCTCGCCTTCTGGTTCTTCCTCTTCGGCAGCACCATCGCCGTCTCCGGCTTCCTCACCCCCCAGGGCGCGGCCTCGTTCGGGTGGTTCGCCTACGCTCCGCTGTCGAGTACCACGTTCTCCCCGGGGGTCGGTGGAGACCTCTGGGTCTTCGGCCTGGCCCTGTCGGGCTTCGGAACGATCCTCGGTGCGGTCAACTTCATCACCACGATCATCTGCATGCGCGCTCCCGGCATGACCATGTGGCGCATGCCCATCTTCACCTGGAACACGCTGATCACGGCGATCCTCGTCCTGATGGCCTTCCCTCCGCTGGCCGCAGCGCTGTTCGCGCTCGGGGCAGACCGGCGCTTCGGTGCGCACATCTTCGACCCGGAGAATGGTGGAGCCATCCTGTGGCAGCACCTCTTCTGGTTCTTCGGACACCCCGAGGTGTACATCATCGCGCTGCCGTTCTTCGGCATCGTCTCCGAGATCTTCCCGGTCTTCAGCCGCAAGCCGATCTTCGGCTACAAGGGTCTCGTCTACGCCACCATCGCGATCGCAGCCCTCTCCGTGACGGTCTGGGCGCACCACATGTACGTGACCGGCGCTGTTCTTCTCCCGTTCTTCGCCTTCATGACGATGCTCATCGCGGTGCCGACAGGGGTCAAGTTCTTCAACTGGATCGGTACGCTCTGGCGGGGGTCCCTGACCTTCGAGACACCGATGCTCTGGAGCCTCGGGTTCCTCGTGACCTTCCTCTTCGGCGGTCTCACCGGAATCATCCTGGCCTCGCCGCCCCTCGACTTCCACGTCTCGGACACCTACTTCGTCGTCGCCCACTTCCACTACGTGGTCTTCGGTACCGTGGTCTTCGCGATGTTCGCCGGCTTCTACTTCTGGTGGCCCAAGTTCACGGGCAAGATGCTCAACGAGCGCCTCGGCAAGATTCACTTCTGGATGCTGTTCCTCGGCTTCCACGCCACGTTCCTCGTACAGCACTGGCTCGGTGTGGAGGGAATGCCCCGCCGCTATGCGGACTACCTTCCCGAAGACGGCTACACGGCCATGAACCAGTTCTCCACCGTCGGGTCCTTCGTGCTCGGCGCCTCGCTGATCCCGTTCTTCTGGAACGTGTACGTGACCTGGCGCACCGGCAAGAAGGTGGAGGTGGATGACCCCTGGGGCTTCGGAGCCTCCCTCGAGTGGGCCACGTCCTGCCCACCGCCCCGCCACAACTTCACGTCGCTGCCGCGGATCCGTTCGGAGCGTCCTGCACTGGACCTGCACCACCCGGAGCTGCAGCAGACCCACACTCCCGACGATTCCGCTGCCGGATCGGCAATGGGTGCCGCTGACCGAGGGGACGCCAAGTCATGAGGATCGAGAAGAATCTCTTCCTGATCGGTGTGCCCATCTTCATCCCGGTATCGCTCATCTACGGGTGGCTGACCGAGTGGAACGAGTGGGTCGGGTTCCTCGGGATCCTCCTGGTCGGCGGTCTCGCAGGGATGATCGGCTTCTACCTCGCGTTCACCGCGAAGCGTGTGGGACAGCGCCCCGAGGATCGGCTCGACGCCGAGATCCACGAGGGTTCCGGCGAGCAGGGGCACTTCAGCCCCTGGAGCTGGTGGCCCTTGATGCTCGGTATGGCTGCAGCCACCAGTTTCCTCGGTGTCGCCGTAGGATTCTGGATCCTGTACATCGGGATGGGAATGGCCGTGATCGCGTTGGTCGGCTGGGTGTACGAGTACAGCCGTGGGGATCACGCTCACTAGGCTCGACGAATTGACAGGTAGGGCCCGCTTCGAGCGGGCTCTTCCTGGTTAACGGGAGGGTCGGGTCCGATGATCAGGCCGTGGTAGGTGCGAGGAAGGTCGTGTTCGATGACGGTCCTACCGCGACCCTTCGACGCCGAGCGCCTCGAGGGGGCATCCGGGACACCGAAGCATGTGCAGGTGAGGGAGAGTCTCCGGCGGTACGTCGTGGAGCACGGTGAGCCGGGTGCGGGTGTGCCCTCCGAGCGTCAACTGGGGGAGTACTACGGTGTTGCCCGGATGACCGTTCGACAGGCCGTGGATGCGCTGGTCGAGGAGGAGGTCCTCGAGCGCGTGGTCGGTCTCGGAACCTTCGTCGCCCGGCAGAAGGTCGGACTGCAGATGAAGATGACGTCGTACACCGAGGAGATGATCCGCCGCGGCATGGTCCCGGATGCACGCGTCCTCAGCTTCGAGCAGCAGGGTGCATCACCTCTGGTGGCACGCGAACTACAGGTGGAGATTGCGTCCCCCGTGATCCGGTTCCGGCGTCAGCTCCTCGCCGATGGGGAACCGATGAGCGTCGATGAGAACTTCATCCCTGCGCACCGGGTTCGAGGCATCCTGGACGAGCCTCCGCCGACGTCGCTCTACAGGGTTCTCAGCGAGAAGTATGGGCTCGTCATGGAATGGGGCGAGGACACCATCGAGGCCACCGCGGCGTCGCCGTCGATCGCACGGCTGCTCGAGGTGGACCTGAATGCGCCGCTGCTCAAGATCCAGCGCCACGCCTACGTGGCGCGGGCCATGGTGGACTACTCCGTGTCCTACTACCGGGCGGATCGGTACAAGCTCTGGGTGCCCCTCCAGCGACCGGGCGTACGGGCTCCGCGCGGTTACAGTTCCCACCGACTGGGTTGAGCCGTAGCGGCCCACGGGACCACTTCTGCGCGAAGGACTCCATGGGACGCTCTTCTCCGTGCGGAGAGGAGGGCGAAAGCACCCTTCGCCGATGGTGACACCTATCCTGCACGCAAGAGGTTCACCGTTGACCTGCCAGACCTGCTGAAGAAACCGCTACCAGGCCTTCAAGGAACCAGAACGTCATCAGGTGGTTCGAGTACGACGAACACCCGAGCAGGAAGCGCCATCACCGTATCGACGGGCGCCGATGAAGGTTGAGAGGGTAGGGACCATGACGACGCAGAAGCCCGTCCTGTACAACCGTGTAGCCCTTGTGGCTGGCCCCCCGCTATCACTCCAGTTGGCATGGGCCCCTACCCGGGCCCTCAACCAGCCCCACCTCATTACACCAACGCGCCGTCCCACCGGCTGCGCTCCTACTGAGCGTCCCACTGACACTCATCGTCACAGCAGCGCTCACCAGATGGGTGTGCCGGACACATCACCTGCAATGGTTCGAACCCCTCCACGCACCGCAGACGCCTCAGATCTGCGGGATACCGGGCATGAGCGCACGGAGATCACGGGGAGCACGTCAGAACTACTGCAATTGCCCACTAATGATCACTCTCGGTAGAACTCAGTCCTGTAAAGGCATCGCATGAGTCATTTCTCGGGTCTGGCTGGCGGACACCGGTTGGAGCGCGTTCGGTCTCAGCAGTAGGACCGAAGTTGCGGATCGACGGGGCTGGGGGTTTCCGGCGCGTAGCCGCATTGGATGAGTGTGGTCGTTCTGGCACCGGGGAGGAGGCCGTGCAGCGATCCCTCGATGGGTCCGCCTCCGCAGTTCGTTTCGAACGGCGCCTGGGTTGTCGTGACCTCGAATCCCACGAAGTATCGGCCTTCGTCCGGTGTGGGGTCGACATCGGAAGAGGCGAAGGGGTCGATCGGGTGCCCGAAGTCCTCGGGTACCTGCTCGGTGCGGCGTACGTCCTGGATCAGGGCATCGAACAGATCGTTACGGTCTTGCGAGTGGTATTCGGGAACGATGTTCGGGTTGGCTTCAATAAGTTTGGCTTCGTGATCGTGATCGTGATCGTGATCGTGATCGAGAACGGTATCGGTCCGGGCCGTTGTGCCGTCGGCTGCGATGACGAACTCGCTCACGCCGATGAGTTGGAGTCCCGTATCGGTCGCAGGCTGCCAAGCGACGTCGCTCACGTCAGGGATGCAGGGTGCGGTCGACGCGCTCGTCTGAGGATCGGGGCTCGGATCGGGTGAAGTGGTGCACGCGGTGATCGCGAACAGCGACACGGTGGCCAGGACGATGAGGGTGAGTTGGATCGCATCAGGTCTCCTTTGTCCCTCCACGCTACGTCACACCCCGAAGTCATCCGAGGTTCCAGCACGGATTCACGCGGATACTCAGACGGCGTTCGACTCCACGGACCTTTTCGAGATTCGAGGACGATGCATCTGTCTCGTACCCGGACACCATCGGCGAGGAACCGGCTTACGGACGCCGTCGGTAGCTCTCGTTAGGGTGGAGTTATGGATGTGAGGGGCTTCGTCGTTCTCGCAGTTATCGCTGCCGCCTTTCTTTTGTTCCTGCGGGATGTGATCGCTTCGGGAGTCAAGCGGGGCATCCTTGCAGCTCATGAGGTTCTTGAATCGGAGAAGGTGTCTGGTCGAGAGGGCCAGCCCACAACGTAGATCACCGCCCAGTATCCGTCTTCGGGCTCTAGCCAAAGAGCGAAGAGTGCTGAACAGTTGAATGATGGGCACCCGGCGCTTCACATACTGCACGGTTGCGTTGCTAGCTGTGGGGTTCATGAGTGGTTGCGCAGCCGACACGGGCAGCGTTGCCATCGAGGTCAGATCGATGGCCCCCGATTTTCAGGGAACTTCGTATGAGGTCCGCGTCGTGGGGCCCGAAGGTGAGCTCATAGCGTCGGACACCATGAATGCTGGTCGCTCCATGTCGTATGAAGGTGTTCCCCTCGGAACGGTATCAATCAATGCAGATCCGCTGTGTACGGTCGAGTCCACCCTGACTTCAGAACACCCGACCATGAAGTTGACCGTTGACGGACTCCACTGCACCCTCTCGGACTAGACACGTCACCGCGCTATGCACTGCCTGAAAGGCAGGAAGCGAAGACCTGGCGTTCAGTGGAGGATGGCTGTACTCACCCGCGTTCCTTCAGACAGAGGCCTACGCCCTCATCACGATTCATAGATTCTTATAGGGTCATTGAGTCGTGATTGGTAGCGTCGAGGAGATGGACAGTGAACGTCACCACGACGCTGGCACATCACTCGAGCAGAAGACGGAGGACAACACCGTCGTCGCTGACGCACGTCACGGATGTTTCCCGGAGCGGTCAGCCCAAGGCTGGTGGATAGGACTCGGTCTGCTTGGCGTGTATGGGCTTCCGGTCCGACAACAAACCAATCCCTGCTCTCGACGTGGCCCGTCATCCCGGGCAGGGTGTGCTCATGCGCTCAAAGCAACCGACAAGCAGGTTGTCGATCTTTAGTCAGATGCTGCTCCGCGCCGTGACGGTGTCGATGCTGCTGAGCGGATGCGCCGACGCCCCCGGCGGTGATACTGACGCCCCTGGCGGTGATACCGACAGCACGGCGGCTGCCGAGGTCGTCGAAGGCTACGACTGTCTCGCCGCGAATCTGGGCGAATGGTTGCAGCCTCCCGACGCGATGGGCTCTCCTGAAGTGCAGCATCCAGCTGCGCCAGATGCCGGCCGAGTACCGACCGGTTTCATCCCAGCCGTGGCGGTCCGCTGCAATCCGATGGGCAGTATTGAAGACGCCGAGGGGCAGTGGAGCGCCGTCACCGCTGTCACCCTCACGGGTGACCTGACACCACTTCTCGTAGCCCTGGCCGAGCCGGATGATGCGGCTGGGGACGGGCCCTGCTCAGCGGACATGGAGATCGTGCCCCCGCTGTGGCTCGTCGATGCGGCCGGCGAAGCGATGCTCGCGCACTACCCCCGGAACAAGTGTGGAAAGACCAGACCTGGCGCCCATGATGCTCTCGCCCACTTGTCCGTAGAAGAAACGACGGTTCTGAAACGAACTTTGCAGGTACCGCGAGCTGCACTCGATAGTGGATGCGCGGCGACGCGGGCTCTTCCCATCAGAGCGGGAACACCGCAGCCCATCCCGCAGCCCATCCCGCCGTCCATTCCGCCGGCTGGTTCCTCCTCCGGTGTCATCGGGGCGTTACCAGCTCCCCCTGCACCACTAGCTGACAGCGCACTGACCGACATGAGCGAGATGCGTTGGTGTCGTTATGCGATCCGAACCAGTACGACAGACGTAGCGGAGCAGGAGGAAACCGAGGCCTTCAAGGGAGTGCTCGAGTTGCGCTCGGGTCGTTTCGTCGCCGGTGGAACACTCGACAAGGCGACGTACCGGATGGTGGTCGACGTTGCCTTATCGGAACCGGTAGCAACCTCCTGTGATGAGTCAGCGACAATGTTCCTGACACTCTCACCGAGCCGGGGCGGGCATGAACTCGGAACAATCACCGTCGAACTCGATGGTTGTGAACAGCTGTACCGCAACGGGAGCGAGACGCGAACACTCCCGGCCGACCTGCGCGACGTCCTCACCACACGAACCAGCAGGTAGCCGACTATCCCGAGCGCCGAACCCCTCACCGGATAGTGCGGAATCATGTGCTGATCGCTGTGGGATGGACGGTGCGGGATCCACTGAAGGAACACCTATTACCTCGCGGCATGAAGTAGCAGCTCACCCACAGGACGACGGCGTTGGGCTCTGCCCTTCGGGCTCCACCCGACCACAGCTGGATGACCATCACGCATCGGCGACTGCTGGCTCTCGAAGGTGCGTTTCTGGTGGGCGATGCCCCTTGCTCTGTGGCCACCGTATTGTGGAAGTTCGAACGATTCTTTCGGTAGAGGCGACGTCCAGGCAGGCGCCCTGCCGTGTCTGACTCTGAACGGCATCGACCTCGCGGGGAAGATCACTCGAGACTGCGAAGGATTCAATGATCCGGCGCGCCTTGACCGGGCTGATGGACGCCTCAGCCCCATGCGGCATGAACCGGGTGGCCGTGCTGACGATGTCCTCGAGGGTTGCTCCGGTGTCGGACTCGGCCTGCAGAGCCAGATCCAGCTTACTGAGCTGGTTCGCTATGGAACCAGGAGTATCACTGCCGCCGAAGTGCCCCGGCCGTTCTACGTCATGTCTGTCGTCATCGGGTGGACCCCGCCATCCTGTCGAGGAGAGCCGTTCACCGGTCCGGGGTCGCCCAGCCCTGACCTGAACGATCAGCATGCTCAGGCAACCAAACCGCTGTAACCGACGGCTTACAGTGCCGGGGAAAGCCTGCAGGGTGATTGCTCGGTGAGCTTTACGCGGCAACCGAGAAACGGCGCTGGCGGAAATCGGCGAAAGCGACTCCGAACCGGTCGGCTTGCTTCTGAAGTTTCCGCACCAATGGACCCGGCAGGGTCGTCTTTACTGATGCATCGGCCAGTGCCCGGGTTGCGGATATTTGCAGTTGGGCCGCCCCGGCCATCGCGGCACTGGCCTGCAAGCTCATCAACGCCGTGATGAGCTCTTCCCTGTCCTGATCCTTGAAAGCTCGTTCTATCCGTTGGATGCGGCCGGCCAGGAGAAGTTCGAAGGAGGTCATGAAGTCCGACGCGATCGAGTGGGATGCAAGGTCAGTGGCGAGTTCCTCAAAGGCAGCCGGATCAAGGGCAGGGATCCTCACGTACTCACCCGTGGACCCACTCCCAGGGGTTTGCACTGTCCCGCTGACGAGGTCATGGAGAAGGGGGCGCCACGTGGAAGCTCGGACGTTGCGGCGACGGAATTCTTCGGAGAGCTCCGCATGGCGGAACTCGGTCTCGGGATCGGCTTCGAACTCATAAGCGTATTCGTAGTCGAGCTGCCGTTGTACACGGCTGTGGAGTACCTGGACTTCGATGTCATCCAGGGCTGTGAGGTCCTCGGGAAATGGTTCTGCCGGGGTGAGTCTGCTGTTCATGGGTGGCTCCTCAGAATGTGAGCACTCATGCGAGGGCTCCGCGGGGGGTTTTCCAGCGGCCACTCTGCAGGACCAAGATGATCCTAGTATTTTTAGGATGTTTGGCGAAATTCTACTCGGTGTTGTGGCACTGGACGTGAATTGCGGCTGGGGCTGCAGAGAGAAGTCAAGGGGATGACCTGCTGGGGTGGCTGTGGGTGCCACGACACCCAGCAGGAAGGTGACGGACGGAGCCTCGCGCGGATCAGGAGAACAGGTAGTGCCTGGTCGTGTTCTCATCGAGCGGCCGTTCGACCGATGCCTGGAAGGGTGAGGAGCTGCACGAGTCAAGCGGTGGAAAAAATTGTCGGAGCGTTCACCGGTAGTCATCGTGGGGCTAGGTTGAGCTCATCGGGCCAGCCCACTCATGGGGGGTGTGGGGATGTCCCGGTTCCTGCTTATCCAGTCTAGAAACCTGCTCTATCGGGTGGGTCATTCAAGGAGGAAGACAGCGCCATGGCACAGAACCTGAATCAGCCCGTTACCGATGACAGCATCAAGGTCCGCCAGCTCAGCCATTACCAGTTCAGTTGGGTGGCAGGAGAGCCGGGCCAACCCGGTTCATGGACCTTGCAGTTGGTCCTTGATCAGGGTGCATGGGAGGAAGTTCTCACCATCGATGCCGATGACGCCGATAACCTGCAGGACCTGCTCTCCGCCACCGAAACCGTGTATTACGACGTTCAGCGCCGGACCCTGATGTTCGGCACCACCGAAACCGGCCACCACTAACCTCCCGGTACCTTCTACCCGTGGCGCAGCAGGCCGCCGTGGACAGCACGTCAGGCAAGGAGGTGCCGATCACGGTGGTCGCAGCGCAGGAACCCGGAGCTGACACCGCAGACCACGTTTCCCCAGAGGTTCCCTTGAACTCATCGGGTGCCCCTGGTGTGGCCGATAGTGAGCAACGAGGATCGGACCTTCGTAGGTCAGAAATCGCGGTACGTATCCGGGCGTTGAACCTCGGTGGCAGGCGGCTAGCAGCAATGAGCGAGCCTCACGGTGCGTGGGCTGGATCAGCTGCTTGAAGGGAAAGCGGGGCCGTTGCCGCGGTCGTTCTTGTTGCCTCTGTCGATGGCCTGTATCGCCTTGGTTCGACTTCGTCGGGGTGGCGGCCCGCCTCGGCTGCGGCGTTACGCACCGCAGCCGCCCGGAACTGCCACGTGGTGCTCCATGACCACCTACGGCAACAGGATGAAAGCCCGCGCCCACGCATCCCGTCACATCGAATGCGTTCGCGCCTGAACCCGAAATCAGTCACCTGGGAGCAGCCGCGAGCCATTGGTGCAAGTCCGCGCAAGCGACCCCGAGTATTCATGCGGACGACCGTGAGGAGTGAGACCGCCCGTCTCGACGACTCGTGGAGTGAAGATCTGGGTGGTCTCAACCGGTCAACTCACCACTACTGGGCAGGATGAGTGGTCGAGACCACCGTAGCTTCTCAATCGACGCCGACTAGGTCCTCTCGTTCAAGGGTGAATCCTGGCGTGTGAGCTTTTGCTGTCGGTGTCCGACGATGGCATCGATGATCAGGAAGGCGAGGAGACTGATCCCGAGGAGCGGTGCGAAGAATCCGATGATGAATATGAGGACCGCTCCGATCGGGATGATCCACAGTGGCACGGCGTCGACGACGCCTCTGGCCGGTGGGCGGCCAGCACTGGCTTGTTTGCCCTCGACGGTGCGGGTGGGGCGGCGCTTGATCCACATCAGGTAGCCCCACACGATCATGGCGGCGAGGCCGATCGCGACGACTGCCAGCACGATCTGGTTTACCAGTCCGAAAAGGACGCCCATGTGCGCGTCGATACCCCATCGGGCGAGCTTCGCGGCGAACGGGTAGTCCTCGAAGGAGGCCTTGTCGACGACCGCGAAGCTGCTCGGGTCGACGGCGACGGCGTCGACCTGCGTAGGCCATGACCGGTCGATCTCGGTGACGGTCCATGCCATGCCATCCATGGCGGGTGGTTTGATCTCGATCTTGCCGGCGGTCAGCTCTGCGTCCCGGGCCGCGGTGATGGCGCCGTCGAACCCTGCAGGAGTAACTCCGTCCACAGCGGCAGGGGTCGCACTGGCACCATGCCCGGCGTGTTCGTCGGCCTGGTCAGTGTCTATTTCTCCTTCGGTAACCGGGCCTGCGGCGACGCCCTGTTCATGGTCGGCGTGCTCAGCGCCGGTGCTACCTGTTCCGGAAGAGTTGAGGTCCGTGCTGATGGTGGGGGTGGACCAGCCGATGGTGGAGCGGAGCTCGGTGATGTTCGCGCCGGCATAGGTGGACCAGGTCAGTCCTGTTGCGGAGAGGAAGAAGAAGCCCAGCGCCAGCCAGACACCAGCGGCTGAGTGGAGGGATACCAGTTTCCGCCGCCCTGTCGCCGCACGGTCCGGGTAGAGGGAGCCTCGGGCTTTTCTGGTCTTGCGGATGCGCTGTATCCAGAGCACGAGACCGAAGAGGGCGATGACGCCCAACCAGGACGCGGAGAGTTCGCTGTAGAGGCGTCCGATCTCGCCCAGGTGCAGGTTGCGGTGCAACTGCCCGACCCACGTGTGGACGCCCAAGGATCCGCTGGTCCCGTAGGCGGTGAGTTCCCCGGTCACATCAGCGGTGGCCGGGTCGACGAAGACGGCCTGCGTCTCCGACTCACCCAGGGTCGGATCAGCGAACATCACCCGGGTCGTCTGCCCGTCGGGGCCGGGCCGGACCGCTGCAGGCAGGTCGGTTGTGTTCAGGTGTTGCTGGGCTGCTTGTATCTGCTGCTCGAGGGGTACCGCGGGTCCGTCCGAGGCGGTGAGTTCGTTCGCGTAGATGACTTTCTCGAGCTGAGGTATCAAGGCATACATGGCTCCGCTGAGGGCGGCGATGAGCAGGAACGGGCCGACGAAGAGCGCGGCGTAGAAGTGGATACGCAGCGCCAGCGCTGCAAGCCATGGTGATCGGGAACGGGGCTTGACCGGAGGTGGAGTGCGAACAGAGGTGGTCGTCATGGGAATGAGTTCTTTCAAGCAGAACCCTGCAGAGGCAGGATCAGGAGACGAATGAAGGTGCGTCCGCATCGACGCGTTGATGCACGTCAGCCACGAGCGGAGCCGAAGGTGTACCCGGGCTCAGGGGTGCCAGTGGGTACCGAATGTTCGGCTGTTCGGGTAGTCGCACGGGCGCTCAGCACGTATCGCCAGGGCTGAGCCGGACAAGCGGCGAGCCGTGAGATTACGCGGGAGTGCGAATCAGCGAAGGAGCCGCGAAAGAACGCGTGTCAGCAGACCGCGATCATCGTCGCAGCTCGTTCCGGGCCTACGTCCTAGGAGAAGGAGAGTTGCTGTGTGGGAGGGCCGCGCAAGCGTAGTCGAGTGTCGCATTGCAACAGCTCGTGCAGCCCGTAGGGTGCGTATTCAATGAAGCCGCGTCGGCGTCCCGCGGAGACCGGGTAGAGCCGGACAAGACACAGAATGGTCGTCACGGCCGCCTGAAGAACGCCCATCAGTGACCACCACAGGCGCTCGCCATGGCGCACCAGCGCCATCGTCACCAGACCGGCGACGAGGTGGGAGGCGATCATGCCCACCTCCATCCCGCCGAGAGGGGACCCGGTACCGGATGCCATCAATGACAAGGGCAGGGCAGGTATGCCGTCATGCTGGTGACCGGCATGAATCACCACGGTCGAGGGCATCGCACCGAACAGGTCGAAAAGGAAGTGGAAGACGACTTGGCTGATACCCACGCCCAGTGCCACGCGTGGCAGGGACAACTGCCGGCCGGCGAGGATCACGCATGCCAGGGCGCTGAGCGGGAACGCCAGAAGAAGCGCAGGAGTCGGGACGGTCCCGCCCGCGACAGCATGCGATGAACCAGCGAGGAAGATGGCCAGAGCAGCGCACAGGGTGCCGCGCACCAAGCGAGCAGCAGGCGTCAGTCGAACCTTCCCGGGCATGTCCCTCCCTCCCGCACATCCTCAGTGTTACTACGCGGCCGGAAGGCCGAGCTTTTCATTGTCACATGACAGAGCACGGAACCCGTTCACGCGCACAAACCGTTTCGCACGTACCTGCGGCGCTACCTGACTCTTCGTCCGCACCCTGCTCCCGGATGGTGCTCATCCGTGGTCGGTCGTTCACCCTTGGCGTTACTGCTTCGCGTCGAGCTCTGACCTCTGGTGAAGGTGCTGCATTCGGACCTACCTCAGTAAACAGCGCGTAAAGGCAGGATTTACGAAAGTAAGGCTACTTTCGTATCGACCGGAAAGGGCCTGTGGTTGGCTGTCCTTAGGTTCTTTAGCGACCGGTGAGTTGCGGCGGACCGCGCTGTGAACCTCCGATCAAACGCAGCAGCTCTCCGAAGGTCTCAGCCATATGCAGACAGTCCAATCGCCACTCCTTCCGACTCGCACTCGGTCTCTTTCTGCAGGTTCATCCGTTGACCCTGCCCTCCTGTGCAGTGATGCCGGTAGCCCTGGCGCTGAGGTAGGAGCTCTGCTGCTCCGGACCGGCGACGGCGATGCGCAAGCTTTCGACGAGCTGTACGAGCGCACCGCGCACCGCGTCTACGGGCTTGTACGCAGAATCCTGATCGACGCGGAGATGAGCGCGGAGACGACACAGGATGTGTTCCTCGCACTGTGGATTGGTGATGCAGCCCGCTTCGACCCGGTCCAGGGATCGGGGATGTCCTGGATGATGACCATCGCCCACCGCCGTGCGGTGGACAAGGTCCGGGCCGAACAGTCCCACCGTGTACGGGACTCGCGGTGGGGTCTGAGAAACCGGGATACCGACTACGACCAGGTAGTAGACGCTGTGATCGAAGGATCTGAAGCTGAGGCGGTGAGGTCGGGTCTGCGGACTCTTTCCAAGGTGCAGCGTGAGGCCATTCATCTCGCGTACTACTCATGCATGACCTACGTCCAGGTCGCTGATCATCTCGGCATCCCGGTCCCGACGGCGAAGACCCGTATCCGCGACGGCATCAAACGTCTCGGCTCCTGCCTGCAGGAACCGGCATGATCGGCTCAAGAAGACCCACCCTATGGTTCAGCGAACACGGCGGGGCGGTCCCGTCGCTGGTTGCCCTCATCGTCGTGGCGGTGTTCTGGGCTGTCGGCCTCATCGGCGGGATCAGCTACCTGCACGACGTGTCGTCCCCGATGGTGATGCTCACCGGTCTCTACGTCATGCTGGTCGCAGTCGCGCTGTCCATCATCATCACGACAGCCGCTCTGAGCCAGCTTGCCCGACACTTCACCCGGCCCCGCATCACCTGACGCGGGCGGTCATAGCGTGGAGGGGACCAGATCCTATCCGCCGGTGAGTGGGCGCTGGTGGGGGAGTCCGGTCACAGCTGTCCGGATCAGGTCGGTGTGTCCCTCAAGCGTTCGAACGAGCGGTCCAGGCAGTGTCGTTTCCGGCGGTTCATCGACTCGCCGTCGTCTTCTGGGATGGTGACAATCCGGCAGAGGGGTGCAGTGGGCACTACCAGTTCCTCCCTGCTGCTGGCGTCACTTTCATGCTCCGTGCCTAGTGTTGAAACGTGACCTCGACGACGCACGTGCCTGGTTCGAAGGCATCACGCTCAGCTCCTCCACGATGGGCGCGGGTAGGCGCGCACGCCGCGGCACTGACGCCCCTTCCATCCGCTGTATGGCGGATCTCTCTCGTCTTCGGGTTCTCGGGCGGATTCACTGAGCAGGGGCTGATCGACCTCGACGTAGCCGGATGGGGATGGATCTATCTTCTGGCGCTCAGCTTGCTGACAGAGGTGGCCGCCCTGCTGACCCTTGGGCTCGTCCAGCCATGGGGAGAGATCATTCCTCGCTGGGTGCCGTTGATCGGAGGCCGTCGGATCCCCACGGTGCCGGTGGTTCTCGCGGCCATGACCGGTGCAGTCCTCTTGATGGTTCTGTGGACCCCATTGCTGTTCTGGTGGGTCACGCCACACCCTGACATGACGACAGCCGGAGCGTGCCTCGTCGGGTTTTTCTACGTACCTCTGGTCGCATGGGGTCCACTGCTGGCCGCGGTCACCATCTCCAACGCCAAACGACACCGTGCGGCAAAAACTCCAGATCGGACCCGTTGACCGATGACAGTGCGGGACTGCATGTTTGGCCATACACCGCTGGGCTGATTCTGGTGGTCCTTGGACAGGAGGTGGTGCACCAAGCACAACCGGTGCACCATTTCCTGTGTCAGGCGAGGGACATGACTTCGTAGGTATGGCCTGCTGCGCGTAATCGTTCCACCAGGACGTCTCCGAGGGCGGTCGCCGTGGTCAGCGATCCTGCGTCGGGCGGCAGGCGGTCGCCGTCGAGAGCAAGTGAGAGCGCCGTCTCACCGGCCATCACCGCGGTGGCGGCGTATCCCGGGTCACCAGGCCCGGCTGCGACAACACGGTACCGCCGGCCGCTCTCCGTGGAAGCAGTCACCTGCGAGCGGAACCAGCCTGAGCGCCGCTCGGTCTCGCTCGGGCCCGCACCGGGCGAGGGAAGGACGCGGTCCAGTAGTTTCCTCGTGGGGGGTAGGGCCAGTGCGGCTCCGAACACCCGTAGGCCGAGTGCCGTTGCTCCAGCGAGGACGGCGCCGACGGGCCCCCGCCCCATACCCATCACCTCGCCGTACCGCAGGGACCGACCGTAGGCCCAACCCTGCAGGGCATTGCTGCGGCGCACGATCCGCGTGTTCGCAGATGCCATGATGAAGGGCGCGGTCCACAGGCCGTCCTCCGCGCGGCCGACCCATCCCAGGTCCGACGGCTGCCGGGTCGAGGGCTCCACCGTCCGGTCCGGGCTGAGGGAGTGGGGATCGCCCGCGAGTGATCGCAGCACAGGGTCGGACCGCATGCCGTCGAGCTGCCCACGCATCGACTCGATGGTGCCGCCGCTGAAGCCACCCTTCGCCCTGGCGACGAGCTGCACCTCGGTCAGTCCGCCCGCGCCGTCGGCCTCCGCGGTCTGGTGCAGGAGGAATACTGCGAGGTCCGACGGGATGGAGTCGTAGCCGCACGCATGGACTATCCGTGCACCGGTAGTCCTTGCCAGGGCGTCACAACGGTCGATGGCTTCACGGACGAAGGACACCTCACCCGTGAGGTCCCCGTAGTGGGTGCCGGCGCGGGCACATGCCTCGACGACGGGCAGTCCGTACTTCGCGTAGGGACCCACCGTGGTGAAGAGAACCCTGGTACCCGCGGCCAGCGCAGCGAGCGAGTCAGGGTGCTCCGAGTCGGCCTCGATGAGGGCCCAGTCGTGTGCGGCGGCGGGCAGTCTGGACCGTACGGCCTCGAGCTTCACTCTCGATCTCCCGGCGAGTCCCACGCGCAGGTCCGGCGGAGCGTGGTGAGCCAGATATCCGGCGATGAGTTCACCCACGAAGCCAGTAGCGCCGAAGAGGACGATGTCGTGGTCGCGCGCCGGGGTCTCCATGCCAGCAGTCTTCCATGGCTGCGGCCGGACCGATGCCGAGAAGTGCCCACTACTCCTGTAGCTGAAGCGCCGCCACCCCGAGACTCGATCACCGATCATCACTGGATCGCGAGCGCTGACGCCCCGACCCGATCATCTACTCGTCGGTGGTGACGTGAGCACACCCTGTGCAGCAGCGCATATTCGTAGGGGGGACTCTTCACGTAGATGGCAGAGATACATGTGCTGTCAGAGGCGGGTGTGGGTTCTGGTGGTGAGGACGCCGGCGAGGGCGATGACGAGTAGCCCGGCGAGGGGGACGATGAGGAGTCCGTAGCGCAGTTCGGATGCATCGGCGATTGCCCCGACGATGGGTGGTGAGACGAGGAATCCGATGCGTAGTAGCCAGCTGACGATGGTGAGTCCTGCTCCGGGTTTGAAGCCGGGTAGTTCGTCGGCTGCGTGCATGGCTGCGGGTATCAGGGTTGCGACTCCCAGTCCGGCGAGGCCGAACCCGATGATTGTTGTTGGGATGCTCGGTACGAGCAGGGCGATACCCATGCCGGCCAGGACGCTGATTCCTCCGAGGCGGGCGATCAGGCGTTGGCCGAATCGATCGACGAGGCGGTCACCGAGGAGGCGTCCTATGAATTGCATTCCTTGAAGGGCGATGAATCCGAGGCCGGCGGTGAAGGACGAGGCGGCTAGTGAATCGCTGAGGTAGATCGCGGCCCAGGAGCTGCCCGCGTCTTCGACGAGGGCCCCGGAGGAGGCGATGATGACCAGAGCTGCGAGGACCGCGTACTTGCCGAAGCTGGCAGCGCCTTGACGACCTGCTCGGCTCTCCTGGGTTCGCGGGGTGTCGAGGTCTGTTTCCGTGTCCGGTGAGGGTGTTTCGTCCTCGAGCGGTTCGCCGCCGGGGAGGAGGTGCCGGTAGATGCTGCAGGCGGCGATGCTGAAGATGATCGCGGTGAGACCCAGGTGCAGGGCGCGGGGAGTTCCTTGCTGTGCGGCCAGCGCGCCGAGAACACCTCCGCTGACGGCGCCGATGCTCCAGATAGCGTGGAACGAGTTCAGGATGGATCGTTGATAGAGCTTCTGTACGCGTAGTCCGTGGGAGTTCTGTGCGACGTCCGTGATGGAGTCCATGGCTCCTGCGATGAAGAGTCCGCCTGCCAGTGCCCACCAGTTCTGACCGGTCGCGGCCAGGAGGATGCCGACCGCGCAGATCACTGTCGCGATGATCGCTACCCTCGAGGATCGGTAACGGCGTATCAGGATGCCCGCAGTGAGACCTGCCAGCAGGGCTCCGAGAGGGAACGCTGCGACGGCGGCGCCGAAGGCCGCGTTCGACAGATTCAGAGCTTCCTTGATCTCCGGGTACCGCGGCAGGATGCTGGCGAAGATCGCTCCGTTGGTGAAGAACAGGACGGCTACGCCGAGTCTGGCTCGTGAAGCGTCACGGCTGGGGGTTGGAGGTCGGGTACGTGTGGGGATCATGGGGTGTCTTTCGAATCTCGGTGAACGGCGTCGGCGGAAGTTGAGGAGCTTTCGACTGACGTACCGCCTGGTACGGAGGTACGTGCGCGTCGGTGAGATGTGTCAGGGTGAACAGGGCCACCTGCTCGCACCTTCGCTCAATGGGTAAGAGAGCACGCACACCCATTGCGCCCCCGAAAGTGACCCGAGCCCTCCTCGCACCCGAGCTGAGGAGGCTCCGACCTGAAAACCCCGGTGGGCGACGCCGGAGTTCCCACGCGCTTCGTGGGCGATCGCTCAATCCAGCAGGACCATTCGAACCGCACCAGGATTTCTACCTGCTAGGTTTTTCCACCGGAGCATACGCGTCAGCTCGGTTCATTCGTGGTCCACCTCGGCGGCGGTGATCGCTTCGTCCGTGAGGATCGGCATCATCACCACGAGAGCGAGAGTGAGTGCTCCCATTATGCCGAACATGGCTTGGAGGCCCAGCCATTGAGCCAGTAGCCCCCCGGCTGCTGCCCCTACGGGCATGGTTCCCCAGGACAGAAGTCGGTAAGCACTGTTGACTCTGCCGAGTAGTCGGTTGGGGGCGATACGTTGACGCAGCGACACTGTGATGACATTCCACAGCACAATCAGTATCCCGCCCACGAGGAGGATGGGTCCTAGTACGTAGGGGTTGGTGGTGAGTGCTGGTGCTCCGACGAACAGGGCGCAGCCGAAGATGGTGAGTGCCAGGGATCTGGCTCGCCCCAGTTTCGCTTCGACGAATTCGGAGATGAATGAGCCGATCAAGGCACCGACAGCGGACATCGTCAGAAGTATGCCGAAACCGACTTCGGATAGCCCCATGTCTGAACTGGGCCCTACGGCGAACAGAACGAGGACGGCGAAAGCCGCACTGGACGCAAAGTTGAGGACACCGGTCATCACTGCGAGTGTGCGAAGGATCCTCTGATTCCAGAGGAACCTCAGGCCTTCTCTGATGTCGAACCGTAGCGTCGTCTTCTGTTCTCGTTCTACCCGGAAGCTACCCGGTAGTAGGACTAGTCCGCCCGCCGCTGCGAGCCATAGGGCTGCGGGGACGGCGAACCCCGCAACCACACCGATGCCTATCAGTAGCCCGCCCAGTGGAGGGCCTATGAACTGGTTGGCGGTGAGTTCAACGGCGTAGAGCCGCCCGTTGGCGCGTGAAAGCTGACCTTTGTCCACGATTTGGGGCAGGATCGATTGCGCTGTGGTGTCGTAGAGGGTCTCCGCTACCCCGACCATCAAGGCGACAACGTACAGAGCCCAGATGGACCCGAGGTCGAGAAGGATCACCACTATCAGCAGAGCGGGCAGGACGGCGCGGCTCACATTGGCCCACAGCATCAGCTTCCGTCGATCTACCCGGTCTGCCAATGCCCCGGCAGTCAATGCGAAGAGGAGCCACGGTAGCGTTGCTGCGACAGTGAGTCCGGCGATCAGCGTCGGAGACTGCGTGAGCTGAATCGCCATGAGCGGTAGCGCAATCTTGAACACCCCATCCGCGAGGTTCGAGAGCCCCGATGACGTCCACAGCTTCCAGTAGGAAGCTCCGAGGGGTGAACCACCTGTCGTTCTCACGTGCGGGGTGTCAGGGGTCATGACTCGAACCATCGCACAGCGATTGAGAATGTTCAACGGCGTCGATATTTCTCAACTACACCTAGGATGAGTCTATGACCGACTCGAAGCGCCCGGACGCGAAACAGCAGAAGACCGCTGCCAGCGCGCGAGAAATCAAGGCGCTAGCTCATCCATTGCGCCTGAGGATACTTCGCTTATGCGGGCTCGATGAACTGACCAACAAGCAACTCGCCGACCGGTTGGGGCACGATCCGGGGACCGTCCTCTATCACGTGCGACAGTTGCTTGCTTCAGGATTCCTCGAGCCCGCTGGCGTCCGTACAGGCGTGAGCGGTGCGTTGGAAAAGCCGTATCGCTCATCGGGGCGGTCCTGGAGCCTGGACACGGCGCTGCATGATGCAGGCCCGGATGACCCGCTCGCACCGCTCGACGCGTTGCGGGAAGAACTGACCGAAGCAGGTCCAGGCGCACTCGCCGGCCTTTCTCGCTTCGTCCTGCACCTTTCACCAGAAGACACCGAGGACCTCATCACACGGATTGACGCCGTGCTGAGCGACTACATGGACACCGATCAGCAGCGATCCGATGAGCGTGCGTACGGAGGGCTCTTCATCCTCCACAGAACAGCGGATCAGGTCGATGATCAAGGCAAAGCAGGGGATGAAGCATAAGACCAATTACACGAGAGCGGCTTTACGCCGATGGCGAAGCGTGTACAACTCGAAGGTGACCAATGCGGTTCGCAGGAGCTCTTGAGCCTCGGTGCAAACAACTGTGAGAACCGACGCCGGCCCCCGTGATCCCATCAGGTACCGGCGACCAAAGGCTCATGGGCGGGATCCGAGTGCTAAGACCTGGAAACACGGGCAGCATGAACGGGTCAAGCCGCTTCACCTGCAGTAATGCTCTCGTGAGCGCTGTCGTTCGCTGCTCGATGGGAGTTGTCGATCAGCACGTGGTTCAGCGTCTGGGTGCTCAGAATCGGTTCGAGCTCGACGGTGCGGTGTAGATGCCACTCGAGGCCGGCAGGATCAGTGGCGTGGCGAGCTGTGATCCTCGTCCGCCTGACACCTTCGCAGGCTATGAGACGAATGACGACGAGACGAAAGCCAACTGAAGCCTGCTCGTAACGAGGGATAGCGCTCTTCTGCTCGAGGACGCCGGCGAGGACGAGGGTGGTCGTTCCGATTGCTGCGTAGTTCGCTGCCGCTGGTCGTCCTAGGTGGCTGTACCCGAGCGTTTCACCGAGCGGTTGACTACTGTGACGAATGATCAGCTGCTTTTCGCCACGATGTCGTCTACGACCTTCACGAGTGGGGCAGTGGCGTCGATCATAATGCCACTCCGAGGCACGTCTTCTCCGGTGCGATGTAGTCGCAGGATGAGATCGCGCTCCGCTTGTCGACCTCGCCCACCCCACTCGTCCTCGGGACGGTCATCGACCCGTTCAGTCAGGGTCCCGACGTCGACTTCGAGCACGAAGACCCGGTCGAACAGATCAATGAAGGTGGTGAGGTTACGAGAACCTCCACAGAAGAACGTCCTCGTGTCCCGTTGATCGGCGATGAGGGCCCTGACGACGTCAACCCTCCAGATGTGATGGTCATGGACAGTGAGACCTGTGACGTCCGCAGGTTCACCTGTGATCGGGTCGCCCTGGTAGGCCAATGCCCGGTCGCCGTGAATGGCCCGATACCCACGCCGCGCCAACTCCTCGCACACCGCCGTCTTACCAGTTCCAGAACCGCCCACGACGAGGAAGTTTTGCTTACCCATAGTGGATGGTACCCACACACTGTGCGGAAACGATCGATTGAAGAATGGCTTCCCGCCATTCGGGATGTCAGGGCGAAACCGTCCGCTCGAGGTGAGTTGGGCCTTTCAGTGGCTCCTGCTGTCCCTCCGGGTGTGGGGCCGGCAGCGGAGCGTGGGGAGTTTGTGTTGTGTGCCTCTGGTCAGGAGGCGCTTCGTCCCTCGTCGAACAGACGTTCGATCGCCCGTCGGTCAACTCCGAGGTGGAAGACGGGGAGCCGAGGTGATGGCGCCACCAGATGCGCGCAGTTCGACTTGATGCTTGCACAACCGGAAAGTTCTTGATTGACTTTCCTGCATGGAAAACACAAGGAACACCCTGCGGGACGTCGAAATGGCCGCTGCCGCTCCGTTCGTGAACGAGCCGGTATCTCCGTGGTGGTACCCACTACTGATGGCTGGCTTCTTTACGGCGCTGGTGGCGGGACCTCTGCTCATCAGCCAGGGCCTGGGCGCAGCGGGATTCGGGCTGCAACTCGTGGCGATCATCGCTGTGGGCGTGTTCCACGCCGCCCACCGGGCCAAGGCGGGTACTTCACCGAAGATGAGGTCGGCTCCCGATGAGATCAAGCATGCCTATCGCGGGCTCTTCCTGGGATTCGGTGGGTCAGCGGTGGTCAGCGTGGCGGTGTGGGTGCTCTTCGGGTGGCAAGGTGGGCTCAGTGCCATCTTCCTCACGACGCTGGCCATCACCTGGGCCTATGAGCGGGTCCTGTATCCACGCGCTGTCCAGCGAGTCCGGGACCGACTGGCGTGAACTCGCCCCTGACCGATTTGGACGCGGTCATTCATGCGCCCAAGCGGCTCGCGGCGATGGCTATCCTCGCCGCCAGCAGCGGCACCGACTTCGCCTTCCTGCGTACCCACCTCCGGCTCTCGGACTCGGACCTGTCCAAGCAGATGTCAGCCCTGCGAGACGCTGGCTACGTGAAGGTCAGCAAGTCAGGGCGCGGGCTCGGAAGTACGACGACCTACACGATCACACGGGCCGGCAGTGCTGCCTATCGCCGATACCGTCAGGCGCTCGAGGCCCTGTTGAACGGAGAACACTGAGGCTGCGGCACACCCCACCTGCACAAGCGCTGACAGCCGGCATGACGAGAGGCCCGGACGAAATCGTCCGGGCCTCTCGTCATGCCAGAGAATCAGGCGCTACCTAGCGGCTGGTGATCGCCTCGCGGTCCTGCGCGCCGGCTACTTCAGCGTGGTGGTCGTGGTGCGATTCGTGCAGTTCCTTCGGCGTCACGGGTGCAACCCGATCCTCGAAGAAGAAGCGCGAGACACGCCCGTGCACCTTGTCGAGCAGGTTGACCTTGCCGTCCGCGTTCGCCCTCGGTACAACCACCTCGGGGGAGTCGAAGCTGACCAGCTTGTACAGCTTGTAGTCGTCGACGGGTTCGTGCACCTCGATGAACTCACCATGGGGGAGACGCACGATGCGTCCCGTCTCACGGCCGTGAAGGGCGATCTCACGGTCCTTGCGCTGCAGCGCCAGGGAAATCCGACGGCTCACCATGAAGGCGATGACTGGTCCGAAGATCACCATGAACCGCAGGACGTACAGGACATCGTTCAGCGATACGAGGAAGTGCGTGGCGATGAGGTCCGAGCTCGCAGCGGCCCACTGGACGCAGTAGAACACGACTCCGGCCACACCGATGGCCGTACGGGTAGGAGCGTTGCGGGGGCGATCCAGCAGATGGTGCTCCCGCTTGTCCTTGGTGACCCACGCCTCGATCCACGGCCATGCGAACATCAGGGCGAAGATGATCGTCGCGGGTACGAGTGCCGGGAAGAGCACGTTCAGCGAGAGAGCGTTCTCGCCCCAGGGGAACGGGATCATGAACTCGAAGTCGAAGTTCGGACCCAGCGTGCCCGGCATGAGCCGGAGCGCTCCGTCGACCCATCCGATGTACCAGTCCGGCTGGGTACCAGCCGACACGGGGGAGGGGTCGTAGGGACCGTAGTTCCAGATCGGGTTGATGGTGAACGCCGCGGAGATGGCGGCGAGCACGCCGAACACGATGAAGAAGAAGCCACCGGCCTTGGCGGCGTAGACCGGTCCCACGGGATAGCCGACCACGTTGGTGTTCGTTCGGCCCGGGCCGGGGAACTGTGAGTGCTTGTGCAGGACCACCATGAACAGGTGGATCCCGATCATCAGCAGGATGACCGCCGGAATGAGCAGGATGTGCAGCACATACAGGCGGGGGATGACCACGGTGCCCGGGAACTCTCCTCCGAAGAGGAAGAAGCTCAGGTAGGTCCCGACCACGGGGATCGACTTCATGACGCCGTCGATGATGCGCAGGCCGTTACCGGACAGCAGGTCATCGGGGAGGGAGTAACCGGTGAAGCCGGCAGCAAGGCTCAGGATGAGGAGGACGCAGCCGACGACCCAGTTGAACTCGCGGGGGCGGCGGAATGCACCCGTGAAGAAGACGCGGAGCATGTGCACGGCCACCGAGGCGACGAACAGGAGCGCCGACCAGTGGTGGACCTGCCGCATGAACAGACCGCCACGGATATCGAACGAGATGTCGAGCGAGGTCGCGTAGGCCATCGACATCTCGACGCCGCGCAGCGGAAGATAACTGCCCTCGTAGTGCGTCTCCGCCATGGAGGGGTCGTAGAAGAATGTGAGGAAGGTGCCCGAGATCAGGAGGATGACGAACGTGTACAGCGCCACCTCACCGAACATGAATGTCCAGTGATCGGGGAAGATCTTACGGCCGAACTCCTTGACGATCCCGGAGCCACCGACTCGTGAATCGACGTAATTGGTGACCTTGCCTACGCGCGTCTTCGGCACGTAGGTAGGCACCGCGGTTGAGCTGCTCATTGTCAGCCTCGCTCCCAGAAACTAGGTCCTACGGGTTCTTGGAAATCGCTTGACGCGATGAGGTAACCCTCGTCGTCGACTTCGATAGGTAGCTGGGGCAGCGCGCGAGCAGCAGGCCCGAAGATCACCTTGCACTCCTGCTCCAGGTCGAAGGTCGACTGGTGGCAGGGGCAGAGCAGGTGATGGGTGTGCTGTTCGTAGAGTGCCACCGGGCAGCCGACGTGCGTGCAGATCTTGGAATACGCAACAATTCCGTCGTGCCCCCAATTCTCCCGACCGGGGGAGGGATTGAGCTCTCGAGGGTCGAGGCGCATGAGCAGTACGACTGCCTTGGCCTTCTCCTCGAGCTTGTTCTCCAACTCGTTCAGACCCTCGGGGATCACGTGGAAGGCAGATCCCCTCGTGACGTCCGAGGCGCGGATGGGCGTACCACTGGGGTCACGGGTCAGTCGCACACCCGTGTCCCACATGGTCTCCTTGAGCACGTTCCCCGGGAGTGGTCCGAGATCACGGAAGATCGCGATGGCCGGGAGGGGAGCGAGCACCATGGCGCCCAGGAGGGTGTTCCGGATGAGCGGACGGCGCTTGATGCCGGACTCGTCGAGGATGTCGTTGACGATCTTCTCGGCGTCCTGGCGGTCACTTTCCGGGCGGATCTCGTGACGGCTCTCGGTGACCTCGTGGTCCGGCATGAGCGTCTTCGCCCAGTGCACGATGCCGACGCCGATGCCGAGCATCGCGAAGGCGGTACCGAGACCGAGGGTGAGGTTCTGCAGCCGCAGGCGGGGGATGGTCTCGTTCAGCGGGATGAAGAAGTAGCCGACGAAGAACAGCAGCGTCCCGAGGACGGAGATCGTGAACAGCAGGGCGACCTGCCGTTCGGCACGCTTCTCGGCGCGCTTATCGCGGTCCGCCAGACGCGGCCGGTGCGGGGGGAGACCCGGGTTCTCGAACTCGTCGAGCTCCCGGCCCGGCGAGGCGACGGTGACCGAGGTTCCCGAAGCGCCGTGACTAGAGTCGGCCATGGTCTGTTTCATCCTTCTTTAGGTACTGCATTCTCAGGTTCTCCAGTAATTCGTTCACGAGGCCCCCGCGGATGGTCAGGAGGGCCTGGAAGTGAGCCAGACGGTGAACGCGATGATCACACCGAGGCCGGCCACCCAGATGAAGAGCCCTTCGGAGACCGGGCCGAGCGAGCCGAGGGTCGCTCCGCCGGGAGATCCCTGGGACTCGATGGTCTTGAGGAAAGCGATGATGTCCTGCTTTTCCTCGGGCGAGATGTTCGCGTCGCTGAACACCGGCATGTTCTGCGGGCCGGTGACCATGGCCTCGTAGATGTGCCGTTCGCTGGTGCCGTCGATCGAAGGAGCGTACTTGCCTCGCGTGAGCGCTCCGCCTGCTGCTGCGGCGTTGTGGCACATGGCGCAGTTCACGCGGAACAGCTCGCCGCCGTGCGCCGCATCGCCCTGGGAGGCGTCCACCATCTCATCGCTGGGGATGGATGGGCCGGCGCCGAGTGACGCGACGTAGGCCGCCATCTGCCGAACCTGCTCTTCGGTGAACTGGACCGGCTTGACCTGCGCCTGGGGCCCGTCCATCTGCATCGGCATGCGGCCGGAGCCGACCTGGAAGTCGACCGAGGCAGCCCCTACACCCACGAGGGACGGTGCCGCATCGGATCCCGTGGCACTCATGCCGTGGCACGAAGCGCAGTTGGCAGAGAACAACTTGCTGCCTTCTTCGACGTCGTTGGCGGTGAAAGTGGTGGTCTGCGCCTGTGCCTCGTTGGCTGTGCTCGCTGCGGAGTAGATTCCGCCGGTCACGAGGAGCGCCATGAGCAGCAACGCGAACGCTGCTAGTGGGTGACGCCGCCTCTGGGATAGTGCCTTCACGTAATGGTTCCTGCCTCTTGTGGTGCCAGAGCTGCTGAAGTTCCTCATCGAATTCTACCTCTAGTAGAAGAGCTTACAGGAGCTGTTTACTGAAGGAAGTAGATGATGATAAAGAGGCCGATCCAGACGACGTCCACGAAGTGCCAGTAGTAGGACGTGACGATGGCCGACGTCGCTTCGAAGTGCCCGAAGCGACGTGCGATGAAGGCCCTGCCGATGATAAGGAGGAAGGCGATCAGCCCACCGACCACGTGGATGCCGTGGAACCCGGTGGTGATGTAGAAGGCCGACCCGAAGGAGTTCGAGGAGAGCGAGACTCCTTCGGACACGAGCTCCGCGTACTCGTAGGCCTGCACGGAGACGAAGATGGCACCCATGACGAAGGTCAGCAGGAACCACTCGACCATGCCCCAACGGTTGAGGGCGAAGAGGCCCCCAGTCCTGCGCGGCTGGAGACGCTCGGCGGCGAAGACACCGAACTGGCAGCTGAAGGAGCTCGACACCAGGATGATGGTGTTCACGAGGGCGAACGGGACGTTCAGCTTCTCGGTCTCCGTGGCCCACAGCTCACCGGAGGTGGAGCGAAGGGTGAAGTACATGGCAAAGAGGCCGGCGAAGAACATCAGCTCGCTCGCCAGCCATACAACGGTCCCTACGGAGACCATGTTGGGGCGGTTGAGCGCGGGATGCGGGGCGGCGCTGGGGGCTTGGGTCGCGGATGTCACAGACTCATTATGTCCCCAAGATCGTCGCGATCACCAACGCGAAACGGGGTGTCAGGGACCCCTACGGTGTGGGACGGACTCTCAACGCCCGTCATTCCGCGGAAATTCCCGGTGCCGGGTTTCTACAATTCGTAGATAATCTTGGACGGTGAGTCTGACTACGAGCCCCGCTGGGGCTGAGCCCACCTGGCCGTCGATGTTCGCGTCCCTGCTGCGGGGTGCGGATCTGAGTACCGGGCAGAGCCGCTGGGCGATGAACGAGATCATGTCCGGAGAAGCGAGCCACGCGCAGATCGCGGGTTTCCTGATCGCCCTCCGCGCCAAGGGTGAGACGGTGGGCGAGCTGGTGGGCCTGGTGGAGGCGATGCTCGAGCGTGCGCACCGCATCGACGTGGCGGGACCGACGCTGGACATCGTCGGAACAGGGGGAGACGGCCTGAACACCCTCAACATCTCGACCATGTCATCGCTCGTGGCCGTCGGTGCCGGCGCACGCGTGGTCAAGCACGGGAACCGCGGGGCGTCGTCGGCCTCCGGAGCCGCGGACGTCATCGAGGAGTTGGGTGTGCGCCTCGACCTGGTGCCCGCCGACGTAGCCAGGACCGCTCAGCAGTCGGGGATCACCTTCTGCTTCGCGCAGGTCTTCCATCCGTCCATGAAGCACGTGGCAGTACCTCGCCGTGAGCTGGGCGTCCCGACGACCTTCAACTTCCTCGGTCCGCTGAGCAACCCCGCGGGTGTCTCGGCCCAGGCACTCGGCTGTGCGGATGCCCGGATGGCTCCCCTGATGGCGGGCGTCCTGGCTGCGCGTGGTATTCGTGCCCTGGTGTTCCGGGGCTCGGACGGGCGGGACAAGCTGACGACGAGCGGTTCGTCGACGGTGTGGGAGGTGCGGGACGGTCAGGTGCAGGAGCATGAGGTGCACCCGCAGGATTTCGGTCTCGACATGGTGCCCGTCGATGCGCTGCGCGGTACCACAGCAGCCGGCAATGCGGCCGTGGTGAGGGCTGTGCTGGCGGGCGAGGAAGGACCGGTACGCGACGCCGTCGTGCTCAATACCGCGGCGGGCCTCGTGGCACTGGACGAAGCCGCCGACCGCCCGCTGGTGGAGCGGATCAGGGCGTCCATGATCCGGGCGCGCGAGTCCATCGATTCGGGCGCTGCCGAGAGGACCCTCCAGCGTTGGGTGGAGGTCAGTCGTTCGTTCTGAGCCGGGCGGTGGTGTCCCGCCCGGCTGCCCGTGCGGGTCAGCTGTCGAAGCCGAGGGAGAAGGCGGCGTCGAGGTCGTGCTGGGAGTACGACCGGAAGGCGATCTGCGTCGTCGTGGACCGGATGCCTTCGATCTTCGAGAGACGGTCCGCGATCACGTCGGCGAGGTCCTCATGGCGGCTCACCCGTGCGATCGCGATTAGATCCCACTCACCCGTGACCGAGTAGACCTCGCTGATGCCTTCGATCTCGGAGATCGCCTGCGCGCTCTCGGGGATGCGCGATGCATCGGTCTGAATCAGGACGAAAGCGGTGATCATGGCAGGCCTCTCGATGGTCGGACTTCGCGTCCTACGCTACCGCTGCGATGACGCCGCCGCAGCAGGAGGGCGATGACGCGGGGAAGCAGAAGGAGGATTCCGAGCACCACGAGGGTGACCACCTGGAAGCTGACGGCGATTCCCACCCCGAACGCGGAGCGGAGGCCCAGCCCGCCGATCACCGTGCCGAGCCACAGGGCGATCCCGGT
>JASLBS010000048.1 GCA_030146405.1 Arthrobacter sp. | reverse complement strand
GGCGCCGATCCTGGCCGTTCTCCTCCGGGTGGAACTGGACGCCGAGAGTCCACCCCGCACCAGGACGGGCCTCGGGTTCCACCGCCTCCACCGTCCCGTCGGCGGCGACGGCCGTGACACGGAGCCCTTCGGCGATCCGGTCCAGACCCTGGTGGTGGTAGCACGGGCTGGAGGCCTGCCTGCCGAGCAGCCGCCGGGCGATGCTCCCCGATTCGGTGGTGAAGTCCACGCTCCCGAAGACGCCCGGCGCTGGTTGGTACTGCGCGGCCTCCGGCCGTACCTCGGGCAGGTGCTGGTGCAGGGTGCCGCCGAGCGCCACGTTGAGGATCTGCGCGCCACGGCAGATCGCGAAGAGGGGTAGCCCCTGGTCGAGGGCTGAGCGCGTGAGGGTGAGGTCGTGGTCATCGCGTTCGGGCTGGCTGACCGTGCGTGGGTGCCGACCCGCACCGTAGTGGGACGGCTCCACGTCCGGGCCGCCGATGACGATCAGGCCGTCGAGCAGATCGAGCACCCCGGGGTCGGTCCCCACGGGCGGCAACAGCAGGGGAGTGCCGCCCGCCTCGACGACGGCACGCACATAGGCTCCGGGCGCGATTGCGGCCATGCCGTCCCAGACACCCCAGGCGGCGGATTGCCAGTACGTGGTCAGGCCCACCTTCGGCCGGTGGTCCTGCCAGGACGCGTCCTCCGTCATGCCCCTAGTGCCGCTCAAAACCGCGCCGCACTTCCCAGTCGGTGACGGCCGCGTTGAACTGCGCCAGTTCGACGTCGGCGTAGTGCGTGTAGTGCTGCACCACCTCCTCGCCGAAGACCTCGAGGGCGATCGCCGATCCGGCGAACAGGTCCCGCGCCTCCTGCATCGTGGCGGGCACGTGCTCGGCGTCGGAGAGGTAGGCGTTGCCGTCCATCCTCGCGGGCAGGTCGAGGCGGTGCTCGACGCCGTACAGCCCGCCGGCGAGCATGGCCGCGAGTGCGAGGTAGGGGTTGGCGTCCGCGCCGGGCAGCCTGTTCTCCAGTCGTGCCGAGGTGCCGTGGCCCACGAGGCGGACGGAGCAGGTGCGGTTGTCGAGGCCCCAGGCGACTGCGGTGGGGGCGAAGGAGCCCTCGGCGAATCGCTTGTAGGAGTTGATGTTCGGGGCGTAGAAGAGGGTGAACTCCCGCATGGTCGCGAGGACGCCGGCGATGAAGTGGTCGTAGAGCGGTGTGCGCTCGTTCGTCTCCTCGTTCCAGAAGACGAGCCCGCCGTCGTCGCCCCGCAGGGACATGTGGATGTGGCAGGACGACCCCTCCCGCTCGTTCGGCTTGGCCATGAAGGTCAGGGACTGACCGCGCTGCGACGCCATCTCCTTGGCGGAGAGCTTGTAGACGCTGTGGTTGTCCGCCGTCACCACCACGTCGTCGTACTTGAAGGCGATCTCGTGCTGACCGAGATTGCACTCGCCCTTCGCGGATTCGACCACCATCCCCGCCTCGTACATCGTGTTGCGGATGTCGCGCAGGAGCGGCTCGACCCGCAGCGAGCCGAGGATCGAGTAGTCCACGTTGTACTGGTTGGCGGGAACGAGGTCCCGGTAGTGCTTGAGGCCCGCCTCCTCGAAGGAATCGGTGTAGACGATGAATTCCAGTTCGGTGCCCGAGAACGCCCGAAGGCCGAGTCCGGCGGCCTTCGCGGCTTGCGCTTTCAGGATGCTCCGCGGCGCCACCGGAACGGGATCGCCCGAGGTGAAGGACAGATCGGTCTGGATCATGACGGTGCCCTCGCGGTACGGCAGCCGGCGGATCGTGTCGAGGTCCAGGTCGAACACCATGTCGCCGTACCCGGTCTCCCAGCTCGACATGGCGTAGCCGTCCACCGTGTTCATGTCGGTGTCCACGGCGAGCAGGTAGTTGCAGCCCTCCGTGCCGTGTCCGAGCACAGTGTCCAAAAAGAACCGGGCATGGATCACCTTGCCCTGCAGCCTGCCCTGCATGTCCGTGAAGGCCAGCACCACGGAGTCGACCTCGCCCGACTCGATGGCGGACGTGAGGTGCTCGACGGTGAGCATTCGTTCGTTGCGCGGATGCGGCTGCATGGTTCTCTTTCCGGTGATCGGGCAGGGACGGTCGGGCGAAGCGGTCGGAGATCTGCTCAGGTGAGGTTCGATCCCTCCTTCTCCAGCAGGGCGAACTCCTCCTCGGGAGCGCTGGCCACGAGGTGGTGGCGGCTGTAGAACCAGAAGTACGCCAGGGCTGCCAGGAAGACGGCGGCGGTGATGGATGCCGCGAGGATGTCGACGAAGAACGTGGCGACGAGGGCGATCACGGCGAGCACCAGGGCGATGCCGGTGGTCACCACGCCGCCGGGTGTGCGGTACCCACGCTCCAGGCCCGGCTCCCGCACACGCAGGAGGATGTGCGAGAGATTCAGCAGCACGTAGGACACCGTGGCCCCGAAGACGGCGATGTTGATGAGGAGCCCGCCGTTACCGGTGATCGCTGCGAGCAGGAAGCCGATGGTGCCGGGCACCAGCAGCGCGACCCAGGGTGTGTGCCGCTTCGAGGTGAGCGAGAGGAAGCGCGGGAGGTAGCCGGCCCGGGAGAGGGCGAAGAGCTGGCGCGAGTAGGCGTAGACGATCGAGAAGAAGCTCGCCACGAGACCCGCGAGCCCGGCGTAGTTCACGAAGTCGGCGAGGAGGGAGTCTCCGCCCGCGGCGACCCGAAGGGCCTCCGGAAGGGGGGAGTCGGAGCTGCCCATGGCTTCGGAGCCCGCCGCGCCCGGCACGAGGACGAGCATCAGGGCACCGAAGACGAGGAGCAGCAGCATGGCGACGATGATGCCGCGCGGCATGTCCCGCTTGGGATCGCTGGACTCCTCGGCGGCCAGCGGAACGCCCTCGATGGCGAGGAAGAACCAGATGCCGAACACCAGGGCGGCCAGGACGCCGGAGAAGCCGTAGGGCAGGAACGCCGAGGAGCCGGCGGAGCCGTCGGGCACGATGTCGAAGAGGTTGGCCGTCTCGAAGTGCGGCAGGAGCCCGATCACGGTGGCGATCAGGGCGACGACGGCGACGACGGTGATCCCGAACATCAGCTTCAGTGCCTCACCGACGCCCCAGAGGTGGATGCCGATGAAGACCACATAGGTGGCCAGGTAGACGGGCCAGGAGTTGGTCATGCCGAAGAGTCCGAGGGCCTCGATGTAACCGCCGATGAAGGTCGCGATGGCGGCCGGCGCGACGGCGTATTCGATCAGGACGGCCATCCCGGTGGCGAAGCCGCCCAGGGGGCCGAGGGCGCGTCGGGCGAAGCCATAGCCGGCACCGGCCGTGGGCAGCATGGAGGACATCTCGGCCAGGCCGAACACCATGCAGGTGTACATGATGCCCATCAGGATGAAGGCGATGAGCAGGCCTCCCCAGCCGCCCTCGGCGAGCCCCAGGTTCCAGCCGGAGAAATCACCGGAGATCACGTAGGCGACGCCCAGGCCTGCCAGCAGCACCCACCCCGCGGCTCCGCTTCTGAGACTTCGCTGCTTGAGGTATTGATCGTCGACGGCGGTGTAATCGATGTTCCTGCGTGCCACGTCTACTCCTTGGTTGGACGGCCGGTTGGAGAACGGGTGCTGCGGACTCCGCATCCGGCGGACCGGGTGCGGAGGTCGGTCTGGGGATCGGGCTGGACGTGCCGCTTCGACCCCGCAATGGCGTGAAAACAGTCCATTGAGTGACCTAATGGTTGCCGCCGCCTGTCCGTTCGTCAAGGGATCGACGCCGGGAGTACCGCAGCACCGCGGAACCGCAGGGAGCGGTCCGTCCGTAAGCTGGAGCCATGAGTGGCCCTGCCGACCCGGCCTTCCGGCTGATCCAGCCGGCCCGCAGGGGCAATGCGTTCGAGGAGACGGTCCAGCGCCTCCTGCACGCCATCAAGCTCGGCGTCTTCCCCGCCGGGTCGCGGCTCCCGCCCGAGCGCGATCTCGCGGAACACCTGGGGGTGTCCCGCTCGACCCTGCGTGAAGGACTGTCCGATCTGCAGGCAGCCGGCTACCTCACCATCCAGCGTGGCCGATACGGCGGGGCCGTGGTCAGTGCCCGGTTGCCGAGTCAGGCAGCCCGGTGCAGCGACCGGCAGCCGGTGCGAGCAGAGGTGGAGGACACCCTGACCTTCCGCGCCGTCGTGGAACCCGGAGCCGTCCGGCTGGCGGCCCGGGCCGCCCACGGAGAGGCCGCGCGCTCGGCCCCCGCTACCGCCTGGAGTGCTTCGAGGAGAG
>JASLBS010000034.1 GCA_030146405.1 Arthrobacter sp. | reverse complement strand
AGGCGGGCAGCCGGTAGGCGCCGCTCCAGTTCCTCCGTGAACCACTCGCGCATCTCGGTCATGGTCTGCTTCGGGTACACGTACTTCACGCCGCCGAACTTCGAGCGCTTCTGGCTCCGCGCATCCTCGTCCATCTCGAGCTTGGTCTTCGGGTACCAGCCCAGCAGCACCTCCTTGCTCGCGGGGGTGAAGCGGTGCGTGATGATCTCGGCCGTCAGATCGAGGTCGTCGATTCCCGCGACCGCCTCCGTGACGTCGTCCAGCAGTGCCGCGTACTGCTCGCGCCAGCCGGGAACGGGCATGATGGGGGCGATCGTCAGGCCCACCCGGTAGCCGGCCGCCGCCACAGCGCGGAGCGCCGCAAGCCGGGCGGGCATCCGTGCGGTTCCGCCTTCGAAGCGGTTCGCCACCTCGGCGGCGTTGACCGAGAACCGGATCCGCGTCCTGCGCCCGTGATCGATGGTCACCAGCTCACCGACGTCATCGAACTTGGTGGTGAAGCGCAGCTGGACGTCGTCGCCGAACTCACCCGCGCCCACACGGGAGATCGCGGTAGCGAGCGAACCGGTCACGCTCTCGATCCCCAGCGGGTCGGTGTAGCAGGACATCTCGAAGGTGGTTCCCTCGTCACCGCGATCGATGGTGCCACGCGTGACGGAACCCCGCCCTGCGTGGGTGCGGACGCCGTCCAGCACATCGTCGATATTGGCGTAGACGCGGGTCACGGGCGGCCCCTGCAGGGATCCCGCGAGGTAACAGTACTGGCAATGCGCGGGGCACCCCTTGGCGAGGTCGATCCGCCAGTCCGCGCTCGGGGGGATCGGCTGGGGTTTGAGAGCGCTGGGAGGGGCGACGACGACGGCGAGTGTGTTCTTGGCGGACGCATATGTCTCGCGCTCACTGGCGCCACGGAGGCCTGTCAGCGCATTGCCCGACAGGAACCGGATGTCGTCGACGCCGGCACGCTCGCAGCGCCGGACGATCTCCGCCGTGTGCGGTAGCTCCGCCGCGGCTCGCGTGATCATCACGTGCTTGGGAACCCACAGGCGGGTAGGAGAAAGAGTGGTCAGATCCAGTTCCTGGGCTGTTGTCATCACTCTGTACAACACTGCGAACGGGCGGTCTGTTCCGTCGATCGGGGTCCGCAGGGCCGTCGAAACACGAACAGATCGGCCTACGGCGTTACGGGAGAACCGGCGGGATCACCCCGCCGTACGCACTGTTCCTGACGTGCGCATGCTCTGTGGTCGAGTGGACAGAACCCCGTTGCGAGCGAGGTTGGGTTACGATCTTCGTAACAAGGGGAGTACTCCCGTCTGTGATCGGCTCGTCAATACGGATGCAACGTTGCATCCCGGGCCATCAGCTCCGGTTCTCCGGGCGGAGGAGACCTTGGCGTCCTAGTTCGCGCCTACCCTTTGGGAGCCCCTCATGGAGATCACCCCCCTGATCTGGATCATCACCCTCGCTGTGACGGTCCTGTTCTTCGTCTACGAATTCTTCGCGCATGTGCGCAAACCCCACGAACCGACCATCGGTGAATCGGCCCGCTGGTCCGCGTTCTACATCGGACTGGCCCTCCTCTTCGGTGTCGGGATCGGCGTGGTCAAGGGGTGGACGTTCGGGGGCGAGTACTTCGCCGGCTATCTGACCGAGAAGGCTCTGTCGATCGACAACCTGTTCGTGTTCCTGATTGTGATGACCGGCTTCGCGGTCCCGAAGATCTACCAGCAGAAAGTGCTGATGATCGGCATCATCATCGCTCTGATCCTCCGCGGTGGATTCATCGCCGTGGGCGCCGCCCTGATCGACAACTTCTCCTGGATCTTCTACATCTTCGGCGCCCTGCTGCTCTTCCTGGCGTACAAGCAGGCATTCGGTAGCGGAGACCACAATCCGGCCGACGGCAAGTTCATGGGGCTCGTCCGCCGGGTCCTGCCCATCACGGACGAGTACCACGAGGCCAAGCTCACCGTGAAGCTGGACGGCAAGCGGTTCGTCACGCCGATGCTGCTCACGATCATCGCGATCGGTTTCATCGACCTCGTCTTCGCCGTCGACTCCATCCCGGCGATCTACGGGCTCACCAACGAGGCGTACATCGTCTTCACCGCCAACGCGTTCGCCCTGATGGGTCTGCGGCAGTTGTACTTCCTGATCGGTGGGCTCCTCGAGCGCCTGGTCTATCTCGCCCAGGGCCTCGCCGTCATCCTCGCTTTCATCGGTGTGAAGCTCGTGTTCCACGCCCTGCACGTCAACGAGCTGCCCTTCATCAACGGCGGCGAGCACATCCTCTGGGTACCCGAGATCCCCATCTGGTTCTCACTGCTGTTCATCGGCGCCACCATCACCGTCGCCACCGTACTGAGCCTGCGCAAGACCCGCGGCGATCGGGACAAGAACGACCGCGACGAGCTGCACGGCGAACCAGTGGCTGCCGCTCAGGACCGGACGGATGGCACCCGGGCGGACAACACGACACCTCCCTCAGGCACGGCCACGTAACTGCCGCTCCTGTAGTCCGCTCCCGACCGTTCGCTCTCGACCGGCCGGGAGTGGGCGGTCATTGGAGCGGCCCCCGGGAGTTCGTCGTGTCGGGGTGATCACCCCGGCCCGATGGCGGACGGAGACACTCGCTCTCGTGCAGTTTCGGCTGCACTGAACGCCTCCCGCAGCTGGGCGCCGATGAAGCGTCGTGCGACGTGCGCGTCCTCGATCACGCCACCCATGAAGACGAAGGGATGAACCTGTCCCTTGAACCGGATGGCAGTCACCGGTGTACCCGCTTCGGCCAGAGCCCGGGCGTAGTCCTCACCCTGGTCCCGCAAGGGGTCGCACTCCGCGGTGATCACGGTGGCCGGTGGCAGGTCCGACAGGTTCTGCTGCCGAGCCGGGGACAACCGCACGTCCGTCCGATCGGTTTCTGCCGCGTAGGCGCTGTAGAAGTACTCGAGGTCCCGCGTGGTCAGGAAATGGCCCTCGGCGAACTGCCGATAGCTTTCGGTATCACCGGCACAGAGATCGGTGACGGGGTAGATCAACACCTGGTGCACCAGGCTCGGAGTGTGAGCCCGGAGCTCCTGTGCCGTGACCGCGGCCAGATTGCCTCCGGCACTGTCTCCGGCGATCGCTACCAGAACCGGATCGATGGTCGCCGGTGCCTGCCCGGCCAGGACGGCTCGGGTGACCGCCAGAGCGTCCTCGAGGGCGCCGGGGAAAACAACCTCCGGTGCTTTGCGGTAGTCCACGCTGATGACGATCGCCTGCGCGTTCAGTGCCAGAGCTCGGGCAGTGCTGTCGGCGACCTCGAGATCGCCGATCACCCACCCCCCGCCGTGGAGATAGATGACCGCCGGGAGCGCAGTGTCACTCTCGTGAGGGACGTACATCCGCACGGGGACACCGTCGATGGTCGTGTCCGTCACCGAATGCACGCCGACCCTCTCACCGGTCAACGGAAGGGCATGGACGAGATCGGCCCGGTTCTGCTCTGCGCTCTGCGTGTCCAGCGGTGGAGCGCCCGCAACGAAGTCGAGGAACTTCCGTGCGTCTGGGTGAACCGGCATCGAGGGCTCCTTCTAGCGTCAGCAGAAACAGGTGTGCCGCTCGCAACGACAGGAGGTGTTCTGGGCGCTGTCTGCTGATGGCACCAGATGACCGTATAACACCCCTCCTCGTAGGACGAGAAGCCTCTGCTGGTCCCTGTCGCTGGAATCGCACCGGGGATGTAATGGGCACATGACCACAGCATGGGTAGCGACGAATTTCGGCGGCTTCGACGTGTTCGAGGAAATCGATGTGGATGTCTCGGACCCACGGCCGGGGGAGGTGACGATCCAGGTTCTCGCCGCTGGTATGAACCCTGCGGACTACAAGCACGTCTCCTCGGGGTCCGATCCCAGCCTCCTACCGATCCGCGTGGGCTACGAAGTGGCCGGTATCGTCACGGCCATCGGGCCGGACACGGAGCTCGCCTCCGGAGGGGGAGCAGTTGGTGACGAAGTGCTCGCCTTCCGTATCTCCGGGGGCTATGCGGAGTCGGTCACGGTCCCAGCGCGTGATGTCTTCGCCAAGCCGGAATCCCTCGACTTCCCTCAGGCTGCCAATCTCCTTCTTGCGGGAACGACGGCGGCCGAGATGCTGCACGTCACCGGCGCGGGGGCGGGTGACACGATCGTCCTGCACGGGGCATCCGGCGCAGTCGGCGTGAGCGTGCTGCAGCAGTCGATGCTCCGCGACATCCGGGTGGTCGGTACGTCGAGTGACGAGAACGCGGACGTGGTGCGCGAGTTCGGAGGAGAGCACGCACTGTACGGCGATGGCTTGGAACAGCGGCTCCGTGAGTTGTCACCGGGCGGTTATGCCGCGGCACTCGACGCGGTGGGTACGGATGAGGCGATCGACGTGTCGCTCGCGCTCGTCGCCGATCGGCGGCGGATCGTGAGCATCGCCAATTTCGGCCGTGCCGAACGCGACGGATATCGCGTGATCAGGGGTAACCTGCCGGACAGTGCCGCATTCCGGGACGAGGCACGCGCAGGGCTGATCGAGCTGGCAGGCTCGGGCCGGCTCATCGTCCCGCTCGCTCGGACTTTCCCCCTCGCCGATGCTGTCGAAGCGATGCGGTTCCTCAGTGGGCAGCACCCGGGCGGGAAGCTGGCCTTGTTGCCCTAGGCGTCAGGGTGCAATCCTCAGGTGCTTGCTTGACCCAAGAGTTGTCCTTCCTACGATCTGCTCCACATTCGTGCCCATCAGGGCGCGATCGGTGAACGGTTCACTGCTCGAGATCGTCGCGCAATTCGTCATCACTACCGGACTGCTGTGCCGCGAGGAGAGTATCGGCATTGGTGAGGTTCACGAGGCGGGAAGTCAGTTCCCCGTCCAGTGGTGAGGGTCCTCGGCTACTTCTCTTCGCTCGATCTGATCCAGCTCGGGGAGGAGACCGCTCCGCACCGCGAGTACCGCCAGGTGCACGCGGTTGGAGGTCTGCATCGTGCTCATGATCCGCGCGAGGTCTGCCTTGATCGTGGCAACACTGACATGGAGCGGCTTGGCGATCTCAGCATTTGTCCGCCCTCTCGCCACCTCGCGAAGCACGATACTCTCCCGAGCGGACAGGGACTGGAAACGATCCACCAGCTTGTCGTCGACCGATGTCCGGCCGACATGGTGGCGCCACTCGTCATTCCCCGATATCACCCGGCCGCCGTGGTGAACGATCCGCAGAATGACACCGATGTCCTCGAGGTAGTTCCCGCCGCGCACGAGGATTCCTTCGAGGTGGACCCGCTCGGCCACGAGCTGCTCCGCGGGGCCTTCATCGGTCAACACCACGATTTTCAGATTCTCACACGCTGCGCGGACGTTTCGGAGAACTGAGTGCAGGTTTTCCTCACTGCTCGCATGTACAACGAGCACATCAGGATTCTCGGCCGTGAGGGCCTGCATCATCGCTTCGTCGGCTGCGCTGGTTCCCGTGACGCTGATGAAGGAGCAGCCCCTGAGGAGCTGCTGGAGACCGGCAATCGTCAGGACGTCCTTCGACGCCAGATGAACTTTCACGCAGTTCTGAGACCGTGATGTAGTACGCATGATTTTCTTTCGCCCCCCAGCTAGGGCTGCGCTGCCCACTCGACCAGTGTGGCTGATGTTTCCCGCAATTTCCATATGGCATCTCTGTCCCCTTCTGGCTCTTGGGCTAGAGAATGTGTAGCCCGGTGGCCATGGTGCTTGTCCTGGCGATGGTGTGGCATAAGAGCTAGAGCGTGTTCTCAGGAATTTCTCAGGTTTCTCGGCGCTCTGCTGGCTCGCTTCACTCAGGAAAGCTTTTTTCAAAGGGGAAATACGTCATGGCTCAGCACACCCGACTTCTTGCCGCAGGCTCAACCGCCGCCCTCGTGGCAGGTGGCCTCCTGTTCACCGCAGCGCCGGCCTCGGCCGCACCGAACTCCGCAGATTGCCTCGCTGCCCAGAACATGTTCCGGGCAGCTCTGGATACCGCCGCAGCAGATGAAAGTCTCTCGGCCGAACTGGGAGCCGCTCTCGAGGCCGTCCTGGTCGCGCTGGCTGAGCGTGATGCCCTCGTGGCCGCTGTACCAGCGGACACGGCGGCAGCCCAGGAGGCCCTCGATGCCGCGCTCATCGTCCTCGCCGGCGCACAGGCGGATGTCGACGCCGCCCAGGTCGCCTTGGTCGAGGCCGAGGCAGTTCAGGCACCCCTCGACCAGGCTGTCATCGACGCTGAACTGACGCTCGACCTCGCTCTGGAGGCCCTTGCTGCCGCAGAGGCCGAGGTCGAAGCCGCTCGGCAGGCACTGGCCGACGCCGAGGCCCTCCTCGTACAGCTGCAGGCCGACGTCGACGTAGCACAGACGAACGTCACCACTGCCATCGAGGTCCTCGCCGGCCTGAATGAGGACGTCACCGACGCGCAGGACGCACGCAACGCCGCCATCGGCGCGCAAGCCGGGCTGGACCTGGCTGTTACCGAGGCTCAGGATGACGTCACCGAAGCCGAAAACGCCCAGGTCGTTCTCGATGAGGCCGCCGAAAGCGCAGGAGCAGCCCTCGGTGTCGCTGTCGGCGCCCAGATCGAACTCGACGACGCCGTGAGGGATGCAGCAGCCAACCTGGCGCTCGCTGTCGACGCCCAGGCCGGTTTGACCACCGACGTTGAGGCTGCGCAGGTCAATCTCACGGCTGCGATCGAAGCCATCCCCGTTCTGCAGGGCGCCGTCGTCACCGCGGAAGCGGACCTTGCCACTGCTGTCGGTGCACAGCCCGGCCTGATCGAAGCCGTTGCTGCGGCGGAGGCCGAGCTTCTCGCCGCCGAGACGGCACTGCCCGGACTCCAGGAGGACGTCGACCGACTGACCGCCGAACTGGACGTCGCCCTGGGCGAGGTTCTCCGTCTGGAGGGTCTGGTCACGGCCGCCATCGGAGCTTTCGACGAAGCGAGTGCAACGCTGCTCGGACTCAGGGCGCAGGTCGACCTCTTCGACGGCGAGCTCACCGCAGCCCTCAACGTCCAGGCCGGTCTGATCGCGGATACACAGTTCGCCATCGGAACCGCTATCGGGACCGTCGGTGCGACCGCCGTCGTGGTCACGAACGCGCAGGCCGCGCTCGCGCTGGCTCTTCTGTCCCCCGATCCTGCAGACGCTATCGAGGCTCAGGCAGCGCTGGACATCGCTGTCGCCAACAACGCTGCCGCGACGACGGACCTGATCAACCTGCGGGCAGCGTTGGATGTCCTGCTTACCGGAGAGATCGCGGTTGTTGTCGATGCACGAGCCAACCTCGCCGCAGCAACGAGCGCTCTGCTTGCCGCTGAGGCGACCATCAACCTTGGCACGCTGCAGGAGAACGTCGACGCGGCTGTCCTTGCCCGGAACGACGCCCAGAGCTTCGCGAACGGGCTGCAGATCGCGTTGAACCTTGCGAACCCAGCCCTGGCTACCGGTCAGGAGAGATTCGTTGCAGCACAGACAGCCCTCACCGCTGCCCAGACCGCAGCAGCCCTCAACGCTCAGGCCATCATCGACCTCGGAGTCGTCCGCGATGACGCCGAAGCCGCAGTAGTCGCCAACGCTCAGGCCATCATCGACCTCGGAGTCGTCCTCAGCGATGCAGAGGAAGACCAGGCAGCGGGCCTGGAACTGGTTGCTGAACTGCGGGCGATCTTCGACGACGCTGCAACCGATCAGGCTGCAGGCGTCGCCCTCATCGCCGGACTGCAGCTCATCCTCGACGAGGCTGAAGCCGAAGCGGCAGCCAACGCGCAACTGGTCATCAACCTCGGCATCATCCTCGATGACATTCTGGAGGACCGGAACGCCGCAGCGGAAGCTCTTGTTGACCTGGAGCTCATCCGCGACAACGCCCTCGACGCTCAGGCTGCAGCGATCGCCGAGATCGATCTCGATGTCTTGCAGGAAGAGATCGACGCGGCCCTCGCGGCACAGGTGGAGGTCGAGGCCGGTATCGACCTGGACGTCCTCCGTGCGAACCTCGCCGCAGCCATCGTCGTAGCGGCAGAAGGGCAGCTCCTCGTCGATGACGCACGAGCCGGCCTCGATGCCGCTGTGGCTGCACTGGCAGCAGCTGCCGATGGAGTCGACGAAGCCCGGGCTGCACTGAGAGCAGCAGCCAACCTCGAAGCGATCATCGCTGCGAACGTCCGTCTCGAGCTGGCTATCGCGGCAGCCAACGAGATCCGGATCGACGCCGACGCGATCACTGTCGATTTCAGCGCGATCGAGGACCTGTTCGATGCGGCACTCATTGCCTGCGCAGGAGGCACCACGATCGACATCGACATCGAGATCGATGGTGACGGCAACGTCGGAATCATTATCGGCGACGACAACACCGGAATTGGTGGTGGAGTTGTCCCGGGCGTCAATGGTGGAGTTGTCCAGGGTGTCGGCGGGGGAATCATCCCGGGTGTCAGTGGCACCGGAGTGAAAACCGTTGTGCCCACGGCCGGAACCAACCGCGGCATCAACGTGCAGACCGGCACCGCAGTGGAGGGAACCTCCGGGAGCGGACTTCCGCTCGGTGGGATGCTCGCCGTCGGTTTCGGTCTGCTCGCCGCAGCTGGCGTCTGGGCGCGCCGATCGCTCAAGATCGAGGACTAGCAGCATCTGCCCCTTTACCCTGGGGGCACTCGTTCAGTGAAGTTTCCGGCCCCGTTCCGCAGCCCCGATCTGCGGGACGGGGCCGGACCACTCCATGACCTACTAGTTTCCTCTCAGCAGTGCAGGACATCACCATGGACCAGCAACCCCGACAGCCAGAAACCTCACCCTCTCTGAGAGATACAGAAGTTTCCGTGTCACATCCCGACCCCCGACGTCATCGATGGCGCTCACTTTCGGTCCTCGGCGCTGCAGGGATCGCGGTGACCATCGCCGTCATGCCGTTGGCCCAGTCCGACGGTTCGCCGGCAGTAGATTCATCCAGTAGCCTCCCGGCTGTCGCTTCTCCCAACTCGACGAGTGGAACGACCAGCACCGACTCTCCTACCCCAACCCGAAGCGAATCGCCCGCGATCGCTCCGACTGGCGTCCCGTCCCCGCCGGTGCCGGATTCCTCCCCAGCAGCGCCGGACACGGCGCCCGCCTCAGACGCCGCGGAGGAGGCGAACACCGCGACGGCGGCATTGCAACCCACTGCACTGGACTTCCCGGCAGCGGCCATCGACATGGAGATTCTTTCCCTGACGTTGAGTGACGCCGAGCTCGAATCCCAGCAGCTGGTTCCCCCACTCACCCTCAACGCCTACTGGCTGACGCCCTACGGTTTCCCGGGATCCGACTCGGAGGACACCACCTACATCGTGGGCCATAGCTGGGACGGTAAGGATGCCCCGTTCAACCGCCTCAGTGACGAGGCACTCACCGGTACCGAATTCACCCTCACCACCGCATCGGGGGACATCGCGTACGTGGTGGACTCGGTCATCACCCACGACAAGGACACCCTGAAGGACAGCGACATCTGGGACATCGTCCCGCATCGTGTGGTCCTCATCAGCTGCTATACCGAGGATCCCTGGGGCAAGAACGTCGTCGTCACCGCCTCACCGAGAACCGCCTAGATCCCCCCGTCATCGGTGTCTGCAGGGCCGGCAGCTGCCCTAGCGGGCCCAGGGTTGCTGCTCGGCCCTGATCTCCTCGCCGGTCTCGGCCGCCTGGTGGATGAGCAGGCCGAGGTAGGTGTCCTGAGCCGCATCGGCCAGGCCGTAGAGCTCCGGACCGCCGTCGATGTGCTCGCTCATCCGCTGGAGGCACAGCGCGATGGCGAGTTCGTCATCGTTGAGCCGAGCGGGTAGGAACCCGTTCCGGTACACCCAGTCGTCACCGGCGGTGAGGCCGCGGAGGAACTGGCCCTCCAGGTTCCCACCTTCGCCCGCGCTGACCCGACGGATCTCGTGGAACATCGGAGTTCGGAAGTCCTGCAGGTAGCGGACCTCCGTGTCCTTGATCTCACCCCTGTCCCCTCGGATGAGCAGCCGGTTGGCGCGGATCCACGAGAAGTACTGATCGGAGGCGAAGTCGTACGTGCCGAGCCGGTCACCGAAGTCGAGGCGGGCCGTGATCTGGTGCGCCGTGACCGATCGCTCCGCCTGCGGCTCGCCTTCCCGGCTCGGGCCTTTCACCAGCGGGTAGTCGAAGGACGACGCCGTGATGGTGGGGCTATCGAAACCGGCCTCCAGGGCACGCCGCAGGATGCTCACGCCGTGGTAGTCGTGGCACTGGGCCACGAGGGCCTGGCTGATGGTGCCCAGTTTGCCCGAGGCGGCGATCGTCAGCTGCGCCTGGAGCAGGGGGGAGAGGTGGTACTGCTCGGCCACCTGGATGATCGCGCCGTCGTCCACCAGGCGGAGCAGCCGCAGCAAGCCGTCGACGTCGGGCGCGGGTGGTGTCTCGGCGAGCACTGGAAGGCCCAGTGCGGCGGCTTCCTCGATGACGCCCGGGGCCACCGCTTTGCTCACCGATACCACCACGAAGTCCGGGGCTGCGGACTCCAGGAGCTCGGGGAGCGAACGGAACGTGGGGACGCCCCAGGCGTCGCCGATCCTCCGGGCGGAATCCGCACTCCGCGCCACAACACCGCACACCTCGAACCTCTCCGGCAGTGCGCGGGCGATGCGGTGGTAGAAAAGGCTCCGCCAGCCCGTGCCGACGATCGCGAAGCGGATCCTGCCGTTGCTCTCTCGCATGTTCCTCGGGCTTTCGATGTAGGGGCTCTGCGGGCCAGCATACTGTCCGGGTCCGGACCACGGTGGTGCTGCGCACCGCTCATCGTAGAGTTCAGGAATGACGCTCTCCTCCGCCATCGCCGGATACGAGGACTGGCCCGACTTCTGCAGCCGGCCACGGCACCGCAGCGATGATGTGCGGGCCGACCGTCTCGCCGCGATGCTCGGGGTTCCCGCGCAGACCGTTCCACCGCGGTGGTCCGTGCTGTCGGAGCGCGTCATCGACGGTGTGCGGCTGAGGGAGCTGAGGTGGCAGTTGCCCTTCGGTCCGCCCACCTCCGCTTGGTCCGCGGAGCCGGAACAGCACGACGGCGGACTGCCCGGCGTGCTCTGGCTGCACTGCCACGGCGGTAACAAGTTCCTCGGCGCCGAGCGGTTGGTGGACCGTGGTGCGGAGACAACTCCTTCCGTGCGGAAGTACCAGGCGGATCTCTACGAGGGCAAGGCCGTGGCGAACGAGCTGGCCCGCTCGGGATTCGCCGTCCTGGTCCACGATCCCTTCGGCTGGGGGAGCCGGCGCTTCGAGCTCGACTCCCCACCCGCCCGCACCGCCGACTGGCTCTCCTCGCACAGGGCCCTGTGGGAAGCGGACGGGCTGAACCCCGATACCGAGACCATCTACAACGCGGCGGCGGCCTTCCACGAGAACACGATCGCCAAGACGGCGGGGATGCTCGGAACCAGCTTCGCGGGGATGGTGGCCCATGACGATCTCGCCGCGCTCGCCGTGTTGCGCAGCATCCCGGGGGTGGACGCGGACCGGATCGGTACCGGCGGTTTCTCCGGCGGCGGCGGAAGGGCGCTGACGCTCGCGGCCCTCGCCCCGGACATCCGCGCCTGCGTGGTGGCCTGCATGATGACCACCTTCCGGTCCCTGTTCCCGAGCTACCTCGAGCAGCACTCCTGGTTACTGAACACTCCGGGGCTCGCTCCGGCGTTCGAGTGGCCGGAGGTCGCCGGGGTGGCGGAGCGAGCCCGGTTCCTCGTGCAGTTCGCAGCGGAGGACGCGCTCTTCCCGAGCGACGGCATGCGGGACGCCGATGCGCTGTTGCAGCACCTCTTCGAGGACGACGCCGATCGGTACCGCTCCAGCTGGCACCCGGGCGGGCATGTCTTCACGCAGGAGTTCCTCGCCGAGGCCACCGGATTCCTCACCGAGGTGTTGCGGGGCTGACGAGATCGACGGGGGCCGGCGTCGTCGTGAGTGCCGTCAGGATTGTTCCGGTTCCTCCCCGAGGAGCCTCAGCATCGCGGCGTCGTCGAGCTTCAGCCAAGGTGAGGCGTCCGAGCCCTGGACCGCGGCCTCCGGGCTGTCGCGCTGGCTCCACCACTTGGCCTCGTACACGCGTCCGTCCACGAGGATCCGATCACCCCGCTCGTACACCGTCTCCGAGTCCCAGTCGGGGTAGAGCCCGGGGGGTGCGGTGACGGCCGGGACGGGCCGCTCGTTCGGCAGCACCGGCCCGAGAAGGGTCCACGGGGTCTCCTCGGCCTGCAGGACGGGATTGTCCGGGACGTCCCCCTGGGTCCAGTACTTCGCCACGTACACGTTGCCGTTCCAGACCACGCGGTCCTCCGTGCGGTACGTCCCGACGTCGGACCAGATGGGGTAGGGGCTCGTCTCGGGATCGTCCTCCACGAGAGCTTCCGGGGTCTCCTCGACCATCGACTCGTCGGACAGGGTGGCGGCGCGTCCCTCGAAGTCAGCGCCGAGGACCGGCGCGAACGCAAGGCCTTCCTGGTCGATGCCGCTGCACGAATCTGACACCACGGTGGTGTCCGCGTAGTTCTGGCTGCAGGTGGCGTCCCGGTTGAGGGACCACATGGACATCCGGCCGGCACCGCGTTCCTGGGCGAACACGTTGAAGGCCGCGGCGTCGTCGAGGGTGAACACCTCTCCCTTGACGTCGTTCTGCCCGATCATCGGCGTGAGGCCGATCTTCCGCCACGCGGCCTGCGGACCGATGTCCTGGCCCGCCCGCTGGTACAGCACCTGAAGCTGCCGGTGTGTGGCGTCGGCCGCGTTCTGCGACGCGGTGAGCATGCTCATGCCCTCGGTCCGGCTTCCGCCGTAGTCCATGGTCATGACGTTCACGCCGGCCAGATCGACGCCGGCTTCGAGGAACTGCGCCACGGCCGTGGTGCCGTCCGCCGTGAGTCCGGTGGGAGCCACCGGCAGGGTGAGCCAGACGTTCAGCGGCCGGTCCGTGCGGGAGCGCTCGGCCTGGAGGTCGGCGAGGGCCTCCGCGCGGCGCTCCCCGGACGTCACGTCCTTGAGGTTCTCACCCTCGATGTCCAGGTCCACGGCGGCCAGTTCGTAGCGGTCGACGACGGCGGCGTAGGCGTCCTTCAACGCGCTGGGATCCGTGCACGCGGTGGCCAGTTCATCATTGAGCAGGCCCCCGAAGGACACGGTGACCTCGCCTCCGTCCTGCTTCAGTCGCGCCACCCGCCGGTCCAGGTCCAGCGCGGACTCGGCCTGATCGAGCGTGTAGTAGGTGCCCCAGGACGGCACGCAGGGCTGCTCGGCATCGGCGACGATGAAGGACAGCATCACGCTCCCACCCGTCTGGGCCGACGGGTCCTCGAAGGCGTAGGACGGGGTGGCGGTGACGTCCACGTAGCCGGCGAAGAACGCCCCGGTGCTCTCAGCGGCCCGGGCGTCCTCGTACCGGTTCCAGCCGAAGAGGCTTCCGTAACCCAGTGCACAGACGACGGCGGTGAGGAGGGAGAGCCGGAGGAAGGACAGCTTCCGGCCAGGAAAGCGTGCAGACACGTGGAACCCCAGATTCGTCGTGGAAGCAGCGGAGCTGATGCGCTTGAGACCGCAGAAGCTGCTTGAAGCTCAATGGTACTGGCGCAACCCCGTCCGCGACGCCTAACGGGCGGTACCCCGGGTGCCGATAGTGGGGGATGACACCGGGTCTCGTGTGGGATGAGTCCGGCCAGGATCGTTCCGCCAACTGCTGGGTAGCCATGTCGAAACACCGCACCACCGCGTCGTCCTTCCGGCGCACTCCGGGAATCGCCGCTCCTGGGCAGCCTGAGCACGGAGCGCCGTCCAAGAAACGATCGGGACCGAAGCCGGCCACGGCTGCTGTCCGGCAGCCCACTGTGCCGGAGACCACGGCGGGCCGCCGTCGGCAGTGGGGCGCCGAGCGGCGATCGGAGCCGCTGTCGATCGTGCACCCGGCGCCCTCGTCGCGGAAGATCGCCCTCGGGCGGCTCGCGATCGTCACCACCGTGCTCGCCTGGGTCACCTACATCATCACCACGATCGTGCGGCAGTTCGCCGACAACCCCAACGCAGGCTTCCGGTTCCAGGTGGAGGCGACGTCGTACCTGATCGTGGTCACGTTCCTCACCTTCTCCGCGTTCATGTACCTGCTGGCACGCCAGGGTGCGCTGTACCGGTTCCGCGACCACACGCGCGTACCGCGGGGAGAGCTGGACCGGCACTTCGCCCATCATGAGGAGGGCATCACCGTGCTGGTGCCCTCCTACGCGGAGGAACCCGCCGTCGTCCGCGCCACGCTGTGGTCCGCCGCGCTCCAGGAGTTCCCGAACATCCGCGTGGTGCTCCTGCTCGACGATCCACCGCATCCCAAGGACCCGGTGGTCAAGGAGCGCCTCGACGCCACGCGGGCGCTGAGCTTCGAGATCGAATCGGCGCTCCTCGAGCCCTCCGCCCGAGCCGCCACCGCGCTCGCGGCCTTCGAGCGGCGCCTCGCCGGATCCACCGACGGCACTGCGGACTGTGACGAACTCCCTCCCCTCATCGCCGCCTACGAATCCGCCGCTGTCTGGCTCGAGGACATGGCCGATGCCGAGAAGGTGGAGGACCACGTGGACGAGTTCTTCGTGGACCTGGTGATCATGGGACTGGCGCGGGAGTTGCGCCTCACGATGTACGCGCTGAAGGCGGCCCTCGCGCAGACGCAGTGCCCCGAGCCGGAGCGCGTCCGGGAGCTGTACGTGCGGTTGGTGCGGATCTTCAACACCCGTCTCGAGACCTTCGAGCGGAAGGCCTATGCCTCGCTCTCCCACGAGGCGAACAAGGCCATGAACCTCAACGCCTACATCTCGCTGATGGGACGGCGGTGGAAGAGGGAGGAGGTGGCCACCGGCACGGTGCTGCGGCCACTCCCGGATGGTGCGCCAACCGAGGACGACGACGTCCTGGACGTCCCCGACTCCACCTATCTGCTCACCCTCGACGCGGACTCCCTGCTGTTGCGGGACTACTGCGTGCGTCTCGTCTACCTCCTCGAGTCGCCCGGGAACGAGCGCATCGCGGTCACGCAGACGCCGTACTCCTCCTTCCGGGGAGCTCCCACGCGTATCGAGCGGGTGGCGGGCGCGACGACGGACATCCAGCACATCCTGCACCAGGGCATGTCCTACTACGGCGCCACGTTCTGGGTGGGCGCGAACGCCGTGATCCGGAAGCGGGCGGTGGAGGACATCGTCGAGGTGGAGAACGTGGGCGGCTTCGAGGTGAAGACCTACATCCAGGACCGCACGGTCATCGAGGACACCGAGTCCAGCGTGGACCTCGGTACCCACGGATGGACCCTGATGAACTATCCGGAACGCCTCAGCTACAGCGCCACACCACCGGACTTCGGCTCGCTCGTGGTGCAGCGCCGGCGGTGGGCCAACGGAGGGTTGCTGATCCTGCCGAAGCTCTGGGTGCAGCTCACCCGTCGGCGGCACCTGCGCGAGCAGGTCCTCATCCGAGAGGTGCTGCTGCGCGTGAACTACATGGCGTCGATCGCCTGGGCGAGCTTCGGGCTGCTGTTCCTCCTCGCCTACCCCTACGACAGCAGGCTTCTCAGCCCTGTCGTGTTCCTCGCGGCCGCACCCTACTTCCTGGCGATGGGCAGCGACCTTCGCGACTGCGGCCACCGCTTCTCCGACATCTTCCGGATCTACGGTTTCAACCTGGTACTGCTGCCGGTCAACCTCGCCGGTGTGCTGAAATCGATCCAGCAGGCGTTCACGGGGGACAAGATCCCCTTCGTCCGCACCCCGAAGGTCAAGGACCGCACGGCCGCACCCGGGCTCTACGTGGTGATCCCGTACGCGATCGTGCTCTTCTCCCTGCTCACCCTGGCACGGGACATATCCGAGCAGAACTGGGGTAATGCCGCCTTCGCCGCGCTGAACGCCACGCTGGCGGCCGGAGCGATCCGCGCCTACATCGGCATCACGAACTCGCTGGTGGACATGTGGCTCGGCGTCCTGAACTGGCTGTACGTGAAGCCGCGGGTCAAGAAGGTGGAGGTGTCCAGGGTGATCCAGAAGACGCCCGAGGAAGCCGACTGGGCATCCATCCTGTACCACGGTGACCGCCGTTTGAACCGGGACCTCCGCTCGGGGAACGACCGTCGTCGACGGGCCGGCGTCCGGTGACCCCGTTCACCCGCAGCGAAGACGCTTCGGAGGACGGTGTCGGCACGTGCATCCAGGGATGAGTCGGGTGTAGCGTGAAAGTGGTTTCATGCGAACGCATGAATATGGACTCGTTGTTTCCAGGACCATGAGCCCTTCCCAGCTGTTGTAGGAGAAGAACCCATATGTCCAGCACCACCCGATTCACCGACCGCGTTGTTCTCATTACGGGCGGAGGTTCCGGCCTCGGTCGCGCCGCTGCCGTCCGCCTCGCATCCGAGGGCGCGAAGCTCGCCCTCGTCGACATCTCCGAGCCCGGTCTCGATGCCACGAAGGCTGCGGTCCTGGAGGCCGCACCGGAGGCCGAGGTACTCACTACCCTGGCGGACGTGTCCAAGGAGGCCGACGTCGATGCGTACGTCGCCGCGACCGTCGAGCGTTTCGGCCGGATCGACGGATTCTTCAACAATGCCGGAATCGAAGGCCGGCAGAACCTGACCGAGGACTTCACCGCCGAGGAGTTCGACAGGGTCGTCTCGATCAACCTGAGAGGTGTCTTCCTCGGCCTCGAGAGGGTCCTCAAGGTCATGAGGGAGCAGGGCTCCGGCATGGTGGTCAACACGGCCAGCGTGGGCGGCATCCGTGGCGTCGGGAACCAATCCGGGTATGCCGCAGCCAAGCACGGCGTGGTGGGCCTGACCCGCAACTCGGCCGTCGAGTACGGTCAGCATAATATTCGCGTCAACGCGATCGCCCCCGGTGCCATCTGGACTCCCATGGTGGAGAACTCCATGAAGCAGATTGACGCCGAGAATCCTCGTAAAGCCGCCGAGGAGTTCATCCAGGTCAACCCGACCAAGCGTTACGGCGAGGCTTCCGAGATCGCTTCCGTCGTGGCGTTCCTCCTCTCCGACGACGCGTCCTACGTCAATGCGGCAGTACTCCCGATCGATGGCGGACAGTCCTACAAGTACTGACCAGCCTTCTGCGCACACGGAACTGCCCGGTCGACGACGTCGACCGGGCAGTTCCGTGCTCAGTACTAGCGGATAACGGACGCCCATTGCGTCGCCGCTGAAGTGCCGACAGGTCTACGCCCTCAGGTGCCGCAGTACGTCGTGTACGCCCCGAAATCATCGGGTGCTCCGGTGGCGTAGCGTTCCAGGCCCGGGCGTTCCTCGTAGGGCCCGGCGACGACGTCGAGCAACTGGTCCAGGGGAGCGAGGTCCCCCGCGGTGGCGGCATCGAGGGCCTCCTCGACGAGGTGGTTCCGCGGAATGTAGACGGGGTTGACCCCGTCCATGGCATCGGCATCCGGGCCCAGGGCGAGCCAGCGTTCCGCCCAGGCGTCGAAGGCGGCGACATCCAGCACCCTGTCACGTGCGGGACGCGCGTCGCCGCGAACCACGGAGCTGAGACCCCGGAAGAAGGACGTGTAGTCCACGTGGTTCTCCTGCAGGAGGGCCAGCACATCGTTGGCGAGCGATGACGCGGTCTCCTCGTCGACGTCGTCCGACAGTCCCAGCTTCACCCTCATCCCAGCGAGCCAGGCGCCGCTGTACTGCGGGCGGAAATCCTCGAGCGCGGCGACAGCGAGGGCGATGCCCTGCTCCTGGTCGTCGTGGATGAGCGGCAGGAGTGTTTCGGCGAGGCGTGCGAGGTTCCATTCCGCGACGATCGGCTGGTTCGCGTAGGCATAGCGGCCACCGTGATCGATCGAGCTGTACACGGTGGCGTGGTCGAAGACGTCCATGAAGGCGCAGGGCCCGTAGTCGATGGTCTCCCCGGAGATGGTCACGTTGTCCGTGTTCATGACGCCGTGCACGAACCCTATGCGCATCCACCGGGCTACGAGTGAGGCCTGTGCGGACACCACGGACGCGAACAGCGCGAGGTACGGGCGCTCCGCGGACGCCGCAGCCGGGTAGTGCCGGCTGATCGCGTGGTCCGCGAGTCGCTTCAGGAGATCCGGGTTCCCGCTGGCCGCCGCGTACTGGAAGCTTCCCACTCGCAGGTGGCTGCTCGCCACGCGCGCCAGTACTGCACCGGGGAGCATGGTCTCCCGGCGCACCTGCCGGCCGGTGGCGACGACGGCCAGCGATCGCGTGGTCGGAACGCTCAGCGCCTGCATCGCCGTACTCATCACGTACTCGCGCAGCATGGGTCCGACGGCGGCGAGGCCGTCACCACCGCGGGCGAAAGGTGTGCGGCCGGAGCCCTTCAGATGAAGATCGCGCAGACGGCCCTCGGAGTCGGTGATCTCACCCAGCAGGAGCGCCCGGCCGTCACCGAGCCGGGGATTGAAGCTGCCGAACTGGTGGCCGGAGTAGGCCTGGGCCACGGGCGCTGCCCCCTCGGGAACCGACGTGCCGAGCAGCAGGGCGACACCCTCGGGGGACCGGAGGAACGCCGGATCGAAGCCGAGTTCGGCGGCGAGCACCTCATCGAGAGCGAGGAGGTGCGGATCCGGGGCGTCGTCCGCCTTCCACGCGGCAGCCATTTCAGGCAGGTCCCGCGCAAAACGGTTGTCGAAGGTGACCCTGGCATCTGTCGGCACGCTCATCCATCCACCGTACGCCCGGGGTCACCACCCGGGCACCAGGTCCATTTCCTGGCCGGGCACTTCATCTGGACGTAGACTGCCAAGCACCCTGATGTTCCGGGGTGCAGAGGCGGAGATCGAAGGAGATCGTCATGGGCATCAGCAACATGGTCAAGAACGCAGCCGGGCGCTACCTGGGCAGGTCGGGCACCGGCACGACCCCCACCACCGGCCGACGCCCCACGGGCGGTCGCACGAACACCACCCGGAGCGGCGGCGCACCCGCCGGTGGATCCGGCGGAGTGGGAAAGATCCTCCGCGGTCTCCTCAACCGCAGATAGCAGCGGCGCCCGGGCCTGGTTCCTGCGGGAATAGGGCCAGAGCCCGGCGGGGTTGTGCAGGGCATGCAGATAGAGATTTGGTCCGATGTGAAGTGCCCCTGGTGCTACGTGGGCAAGCGCCGCTTCGAGAAGGCTCTCGCGGACTTCCCCCACCGCGACAGCGTGGACGTCACCTGGAAGAGCTACCAGCTCGATCCCGGCCTCCCGGACCACTACGAGGGCACGGAGGAGCAGTACCTCTCCGAGCGCAAGGGGATAGCCCCCGAGCAGCTCCGCGAGATGTGGCAGCACCTGGCCCGGCAGGCCGAGGGGGAGGGGCTGCACTTCGACTTCGACCGCATCGTGGTGGGGAACAGCTTCACCGCGCACCGGTTCCTCCACCTCGCGAAGTCCGCGGGCCGGGGTGACGCCGCGAAGGAAGCCATCATGTCCGCCCACTTCGAGCAGGGCCTGGACACCTCCGACGTCGAGGTTCTTGCCTCCCTCGGGACCGGCATAGGCCTCGACGAAGCCGAGGTCCGGGAGACCGTGGCCGGTGACCGTTTCGCCGACGACGTGCGCCGCGACATCGAGGAGGCCCGGACGCTGGGCGTGCAGGGCGTACCGTTCTTCGTGGTGGACCGCACGTACGGCATCTCGGGTGCCCAACCGGTGGAACTCTTCCGGCAGGCGCTCGATCGGGCCTGGCAGGAAGCGAACCCGCTGGTGTCCCTGACGCCGTCCGCGGACGGCCCGGTCTGCGGCCCGGACGGCTGCTGAGCGCGCCCTGCTGATCTGACGACGAAGCGCGGGCACCGCCGTCGCCAGCGGCCCGAGGTGGGTTCGGCTCCGCCGTGCAGCGCAGTGGGCGGGGATGATCAGCCGAACCCGGGGAGGCGGGTCAGGGTGGTGCCGCCGTCGTCGATCGTCGAGATGGCCAGGACCATCCCGGCGATGGCGTAGAGGGAGATCGGGACCAGCAGGCACCATTCGCGGGCGGAGCCTGCGTTTCCGAGGACAGGAACGGCGATGTTGCCGTTCGGCCGCCACACCTGGGTGATCACCGGGAACCTCGTGAGGCTCCGCGGGCGCCTCAGCCGCAGCGGATAGACGGGATTGCAGCCGCCCGTGGTCAGCATGTCCCCGAGGATGTGCACCACCACGCCGATGCCCATGGCCAGTGGGAACCAGAACTGTTCCTCGGGGGCGAAAGCAGTGACGAAGGCGCCGGCGGTCAGCCCCACCACCCACGGTGACTTCCTCAGGCGGTCCGGGATGATCTTCAGGGCTTTCGCGGCGAAGGAGACGAGGAGCACCGTCAGCAGGCCGGCGCCCGGATAGATGGTGCCGAACTCCTCGGTGTCCATCGTCCAGAGCCCGGCGACGAACGCGACGGCCACGAAGGCGACGACGCCGAGCAGCGAGTGGGTTCCCTTCCGATGCCCGCCGGAGATGGCGCCGACCCCCGCGCACAGCAGATTGGACAGTGGCGGCAGTGAGTGCGCGATCGTGGCGTTGTGATGATCGGCGTCGGGCAGGAGCGCGGCTCCCGCCGTGACGAGCACTCCCGTGACGACGCCGACCGGGCTCACCTCGAGCAGTCGGAGACCGAGGGTGATGGAGTCCGGCAGGAAGGGGACCACGGCGGTCAGCGCGCCGAGGCCCACCGTGATCTGGGTGGTGGCGGCGACCCAGGCGGCAGCGCCGCAGGCAGCATGGTGAGCACCCATCATGATGGGGGGAGTCCTTCCGGTGGGACGGCCCCGGGCCTGGAGCAGGTCCGGCGGCGACATCCCATCCTCACCGCTGCCACCGTCATTATCGGATCAGGCCACGGCGCGGGTGGAATGACACCGCCCTGCGCCCGGTTCTCCAGGTATGCCCCTTCCTTCCGCCGGCCTGTCCATCCTCGACCGTGCCCAGTCCCGCGCCGGAGCCTCGGAGGCGGACACCCTGCGCCAGGTCATCGACCGCGCCGAGCGCGCGGAGCGGCTCGGTTACCGGCGATTCTGGGTGGCGGAGCACCACGGGGTCCCCGGCATCGCGGGTTCGGCCCCGGCGGTCCTCGCTGCGGCGATCGCGTCCCGCACCACCTCCATCCGCGTGGGAACGGGCGGCATCATGCTGCCCAACCATCAGCCCCTGGTGGTGGCCGAGCAGGCTGCCACCCTTGCTGCGCTGTTCGACGGCCGGTTCGACCTCGGAGTCGGCCGCTCACTCGGCTTCACGCAGGCGGTCCGCGCAGCCCTGTGCGCGGGGAAGGAGGACGCCGCACGCTTCGAGGAGGACCTCGCGGAACTCCTCGCCTTCCTCGCAGGCGACGCCCCGATCACCGCCCGCCCGCAGGACGTCACCCGGACCCCGGTCTTCGTCCTCGCCACCGGACAGGGCCTGGAGATCGCCGCTCGGGCAGGACTCGCCGTGGTACTCGGCGGCCCGGCTCTCTTCAGCGACGGCAACCCGGCACTCGACCGGTACCGCGAAGCCTTCCGTCCGTCGTCGTGGTGGGACGAGCCGCACGTGACCGTGTCACTCAATGTGGCGGTTGCAGGGACGACGGCGGCGGCACGCGCCCTGCTCCTGCCGGAGGCCCATGCGCTCGCGGTCTCCCGGACCAGGGGCTACTTCCCTCCCCTCGAGGGGAAAGGGAAGGAGCCGTTGACGGCTCGGGAGGAGGAGCTGGTGGAGGGCTCACTCGCGACGTCGGTGTTCGGGACACCCGCCGAGGTGGAGCACCAATTGGGGAAGCTGCAGCTGCGCACCGGCGCCGATGAGCTGCTGGTCAGCGGTGGGGCGTGGGATCTCGAGGCGCAGAGCAGGTCAGACCAGCTACTGGCGGAGCTCGCTGCAGGCTAGTACGTCGGGCGATCCGAGGCCACGGGACGATGCCGTGGAGACGGTCTCAGACGCCGGAGACGTAGCTGCCTGTGCTCGGTGCGGCCGGCGCCGACGTGGTGACGTACGATCCGCGGGTGAGGGGTGTGGTGGCCACGGATGCACTCCGGGTCACGTACGTGCCCTCCGTCGCGGGCCGAGCGGAGCGGGCGGTCACGTACCGGCCGCCCAGGGGTGCCGGCGCTGCAGGTCGAGTGGGATCTGCGATGACGCTGCTGTACCGGTGGGCTGGGCGGGGTCGATCGATGAGGGTCATGGTGGGTCCTTGGGTCTCGAGCACGTCGGCCTCGCGGCACGAAGGTCAGTGATCGCGGGAACGAACACACACCAAGCCTAGGTTTTATTATGAGTTACTCAAAATAATTCGGTGGTCGGTTTCGTCACACGCCGCATGGTGCACTGCACGCGCCACCACTCTCATCGAGAGTCGCGCACACAGTGTCAACGCGGCAACGCCGTGGCCATGGATAGTAAGTCTGCTTGTCATCATGTGGGTGACCGACCTACTCTGGCGACAGATCGCCGACCCATGGCGAGCGGTTCCAGCGACAGGATTCCCATGCTCACGATGAACGAACTCAAGCCCCTGCTCGACCACCGCAGCGCGGTGGTCTCGGACCAGGGGGACGAGGTGGGGTCGCTCGGCGAGGTTTACCTGGCCGAGGCCACCGATCAGCCGGCGTGGGTGACGGTCCACACCGGCCTGTCCGGTACCAGGAATTCCTTCGTGCCGTTGAGGGGTGCCAGGGTGGAGGGCGGCCGCCTCGTCGTCGCTTATCCGTACGACCTGATCAAGCAGGCTCCATCGATCGAAAGTGACGGCCACCTCGGTTCGGAGGAGGAGTCCACGCTCCATGCGCATTATCACCTGATGAGTCGAAAGGGATCGGACCGGCCGGACGCACCTGTGAAGGGAGAGCGCGATGACGACGGGGAGCCGTGGATGACTCGGTCCGAGGAGCGCCTCCGGATCGGGACGGAGCGGTATGAAGCAGGCGTGGTGCGCATGCGGAAGTACATCGTGACCGAGGAAGCCAGGGCAACGGTATCGCTGGGCAAGGAGGAGCTTCACATCGAGGTCGAGCCGATCACGTCGACGACCCCGGGCCCCGAGGGGGACGTGCCTTTTCAGGAGCAGTCGGTGGAAGTGGTGCTGCGGGAGGAGTTCGCGGTTGTCAGCAAGGAAGCGGTCCCCGTGGAGCGGGTGCGGATGAACACCGTCACGATGACCGGACGGGCGACGGTCCGGGAAGAGGTGCGGAAAGAGCGCATCTCCACCAGCTTCGAGGGCGATCAGCCACCCGGCGCGCTCGGTGGGCAGGCTCGGAGGCCCACCGCCGGAACAAGTCCTGCCTCCCGTTCTCGGACGACGGGCGCGGACTCCTCCACCATCGTGAGGAACAGCCCCAACGCCCTCGTCAAGGGAAAGAAGAAGCGGCGCTGATCGGTACCAGCGCTTCCCGTGCCCCGTGCTGGTAGTTCTCGGAAGGAGCGGTCCATGTGGTCGTCAGTGCATGCCCTGACGGGAGGACCGACATGACCGACCCCACGCCCGAGGAAGCCTTCGCGCGCTACCAGTCCTCCTTCTCCGAGTCTCGCGGTTACCTGAACTTTGCGAGTTACGGTCCGCCGTCGCAGAGGGTCCGCGATCACGTGACGCACCTTCTGCAGGTTGCGGGTGAAGCCGAGCCTGATGCGGGCAGAACTCTGTTCGCCGAGCAGCTGCGCGCCCGGGAGGCCTTCTCACGCTTGAGCGGATTCCCGCTGAATCAGGTGGGGCTCACGGCCAGTACTTCGCTGGGCCTGTTCCAGGTGGCTTTCGGAGTCCCCGGCGGAACAGTGCTGGTGGGCGCCGGGGAGTTCCCCTCGAACAACTACCCCTGGATACGGAACAGTGAGGCCGGGCGCGCGCGGGTCGAGCTGATCGGGGAGCCGGGCACGCAGTTGACCCCCGACGTCGTCGCGCACGGACTGACCCAGGACACGGTCGCGGTGAGCGTCAGCGCCGTCGACTTCCGCACCGGGTACGTCGCCGACCTGCCCGGTATCCGTGAGGTGATCGGGCCCGATCGGTTGCTCGTGGTCGACGGCATCCAGGGCTTCGGTGTTGCCGACCTCGAATGGACACTCGCGGACGCGCTGATCGCAGGAGCTCAGAAGTGGGTCCGCGGCGGTTGGGGTGTCGCAGGGATCGCCTTGTCGCAGCACGGGCTCGACCGGATCGAACCGCTGCTCACCGGCTGGACCGGGGTGACCGAGGCGCACCGGTACGACGGCGAGGAGCACGCGCCGCTCCCCGGCGCCCGGCGTTTCTCCATCACGGAACTTTCCCCCTATGCGAGCGGATCATTCGCCGAGGCCCTCGAACTGGTGGAATCGGTGGGGGTGCAGGCTCTTCAGGGGATCGTCGCGACGCATGCCGGCGCGTTGATCGATGAGCTCGATGACGCCGGTGTTCCCGTGTTGTCACCAAGGGGGCGGGAACGCCGGGCCGGCATCGTGGTGGCAGGCGTCCCTGGCCGGGCAGCGGAGGCGCACCGGGCGCTCACCGCGGCCGGCATCACCACCACGCAACACGGAGCGGACCGCGTCCGGCTCTCGGTCCATGCGACCACGCACTCCGAGGTGCTCGGCGAAGCGGTTGAGGTGGTGGCTGACTTCCTCTGATGGTCGACGGCCCGTCGGCGGAAGCGGGAAGGCCGACGGACGTTTCTACTGAAGAGCTTCACCCGGCCCACGGGACGGTGTCGCTCCACAGGCCCCAGTGCAGAGACGGAAGGAGCCGGGAGACGAGTCCCGGACCCGCCCGTCATGTACATGAAGTGCGGAGGCGTACCGTCCGGGCGGATAGCCACCGAGCCCTGCAACCCGGTGTCACCGGAGGAGGTGCCGACGCACACGGGCACGTTGCCGGTGAGGGTGACCCAGGTCTTCATAGGCTTGCACGAGGAGTTCACCGTGAGCTTCGAGTACCCGAAGTCGGTGGAGCTGAGGCCCTGACCGAACGGGAACTGCCGGGTGATTTCGGCCGCGAGGTAACCACGCTAGCCGAGACCCCTGAGCGTGGCACTGTACGTCGTGTTTCTGCATCCCCTCGGGCAGAAACACATGAGGCCGAACTCGAGGTTGAACGGTTCGTGGACTCGTGGACTCGTGGACTCGCGGATGGTCAGATGGCTACCTGAAACGAGTATCGGATCTCTCGACTATTCGTGGGGAACTGAACTACTTGCTGCCTCGTGCGACGGCGTCCGCGAATCGTAGTGGTACCGAGGATCGTCGATCGGTACGTGCGAAGGACCGCTTCTGCTGGAGTGATCAGTGACTGCGCCGCGCACCGCGGGGCTGCAGGACGGCTCCGATCGCGACGGCGAGCCCGAGTGCCACGACACCCAGGAGGGCGGCAGCCACATAGCGCAGTGAGAAGCTCGTCCCGCCCGCCCGCGCGTCCGCCTGGGCCACGGGCTCCTCGGACCGGGTACCTGGTTCGGCTGTTCCGGATCCCGTGGGTCCTGCGGGGGCCACCTGCGACGCTCCGCCCGACGGCGAGGGGGTGGAGGGAATGGCCTCGCCCACCACGGCGCGATCGAGGACGGCCGGTTGATCACCTGATGTGTCGGCCGGGGCGAGGGGGGTGGAGATGTCCGACGGTCCGGTTGCACCCGGCGTCGGTGTCTCGGCGGACGGCGTGGCCACGGCGTCCGGGGTGGCCACGACCGTGGTCCGTACCGGGGTGGGCTGAACCACTGGCGGCGGTGAGGACGGCGCGGGGGTCACTCCCGGTGCGGTGGCCGGGGGCGGTGTCGGCTGCGCGGGCTCGCTCACGGCCGGTGGTTCGATCGGGGCGACGGGCACCGGGGGAACCGGCACCGGATCCACAGGAGCTTCCGGTGTCGGCGCGGCAGGGTCCACCGGGTTCGTCACGACCGGCGAGGACGGCGCCGGTTCCTGCGCCGAGGCGGTTCCGGGGATCGCGAACAGAAGTCCGCCACTGAGGACCAAGGCTGTGAGGGGAGCGGGAACACGCATGACGAAGTCTTTTCAGAACGGCGTTGTGAGGCGGCAGGCGGGACGGCGTGGTCCTCCTGCTCGTGCCAATGTCAGCTTCAATCCTACGGGGCCGACCAGCTTCTTTTCATCTTCCTGGCACAAGGTTTCCTCTGGATTACGACAGGCTTCATGCTGTTGTCCGTCCCGTGACCCGGAGCCGGCGTTCGGTCACACGTTTTCCTGCACAGGGCGGAAGACGTAGAACCGGTAGGCAACGTATCGGAAGATGTTCCCGAGGAGCACTCCCACCACGTTGGCCGAGATGTTGTTGGCCAGGGCGCTCGTCAAACCCAGGAGGTAGTGGGACACGAACAGGCAGCCTGCCGCGATACCGAGTCCCACGAGGTTGACCAGGAAGAAGAGGATCGCCTCCTCGCTCTTCGGCCGGCCACCCAGTTCACGGAACGTGAAGTAGCGACTGCCGAGCCAGGAGATGGCGGTGGCCGCTGTCACCGAGATGACCTTCGAGGTGATGGGCCCGAGGTCGAACCCGGAGGCCAGGATGTTGAAGAGGGAGATGTCGACGACGAAGGCCACTGTCCCGACGGCGGTGAACGATCCGATCCGCTTCAGGCCTCCGCGCATAGGTCCCCCTCCTTTGCTCGACGACAGCAATCCTACGTTGTAGGTCTAAGAGGCAACTATCCGACGGGTGGTCCGTCGGACTCCAGGCGCGCGTCCGTCCGACGTCGCACAGGTGCGAGCAGGGGTGCCGGAACGGGGTGCCCCATGGACAAGTACCGCGGGAGCTACCCAAGATAGGAGCGGCGCTGCCGATCGACATCCGATCCGGTGGTGGTGCCACTTGTGAATGCCACGTGTCAGGAACGCGATCCCACGGACCGGTTCCCGGCCCGACCCGAGCGCGAAAGGTACATCATGCCCTTCCTCACCATCCCTGCAGCCCATTCGACCACCCAGGTGGACCTCCACTACGAGGACTACGGGATCGGGAAGCCGATCGTCCTGATCCATGGTTGGCCCCTCAGTGGCCGCTCGTGGGAGGGCCAGGTCCCCGCCCTCGTTGCCGCAGGGTACCGCGTCATCACCTACGACCGGCGCGGGTTCGGTGAGTCCTCGCAGCCGTGGTCCGGTTACGACTACGACACCTTCGCCGCGGATCTCAAGGCGCTCCTCGAGGAGCTGGACCTGCATGACGTCGTGCTCGTGGGCTTCTCGATGGGCGGTGGCGAGTTGGCCCGCTACGTCGGCACCTACGGACAGGACCGCATCGCCAAGCTCGTCTTCGCCAGCGCGGTGACGCCGTACCTCTGGAAGTCCGAGAACAACCCCGACGGCGGCGTGGACCAGGGCCTCGCGGACTGGTTCTCGAACGGGATCACCGGGGACCGCCCGGCGTTCCTCCACGAGTTCCTGAGAATGTTCTTCACGGCCGGGAAGCCGACCCTGTTGAACAAACCGATGGTGAGCGATGAGCAGATCGCCTACAACCTGTCGATCGCGCTCGCAGCGTCCCCCAAGGGGACGCTCGACTGCACGGCGGCCTTCGCAACCACGGATTTCCGGAACGACCTCGGGAAGATCACCGTCCCGACGCTCGTCCTGCACGGTGATTCGGACACGATCGTGCCCTTCGAGGTGAGCGGCAAGCGGACGGGCGAGGCCATTCCCACCAGCGAGACCGTGGTGATCGAGGGAGCACCCCACGGCCTGACGGTGTCGCACCGCGAGGAATGGAACCGGCACCTGCTGGAGTTCCTCGCCAAGTAGCCCAGCACAGGGGAAGGGCCGCTCTCCAGCTGGAGAGCGGCCCTTCCCCTGGTCACCGGCGTGTCAGTGGCCGGGGGTGATGAGGGTGCTGGCGCCGGTGGTGGCTGCGGTGAAGCGGGTCTGGACGTCGGCCCAGTTCACGAGGTTCCACCAGGCCTTGACGTACTCGGGCTTGACGTTGACGTAGTCGAGGTAGAAGGC
>JASLBS010000274.1 GCA_030146405.1 Arthrobacter sp. | reverse complement strand
CATGTCTGCTGCAGATACTGCCGCCACCTCGTCCGCCACCCTCGCCGCCTTCGACCGCACCACGTCCCGGTGGGGTCAGCTCACCATGGGCGCGGCCCTCGTCTTCTCCCTCGCCGCCCCGTTCTACCTCGTCCTCACCACGGACCTCGGGATCACCTCGGGCATGATCTGGACGGCGTACCTGGCCGTGGCGGCTGCGTTCTTCGTCCTCTGGATCGTGGAACCCATCACCTATTACCCGGTGCTCGGCCCGGCGGCCATGTACCAGGCCTTCATGATCGGGAACATCGCCAACAAGCTCCTCCCCTCGGCGCTGGTGGCCCAGGCCGCGATCGGCGCGAAGGCAGGGACCAAACGTGGTGAGTTCGCAGCGCTCATGGCCATCTGTGGTGCGGCGATGGTCCATGTAGTGTCGATGCTCCTCTTCGTCGGGATCCTCGGTACCTGGCTGGTGAGCATCGTCCCCGCCGACGTCATCGACGTGGCCCGCCTCTACATCTTCCCGGCAATCATCGGTGGGGTCCTCGTGCAGCTCATCGTCACCATGAAGCAGCCCCGCGTCACCGTCATCGCCGTCGTCGTCGCCGCACTCGTGCTGTTCGTCCTCGTGCCGGCCGTACCGGTGCTCGCGAGGCCCGCCACCGGGATCGTGGTGCTGGTCACCGCCGTCCTGGCCTGGTTCCTGCGTTCGCGGACCAAGGTCACCACACCCGGCACCCTCGTCAACTAATCTCGATCACCAGGAACCTCGAAAGGACACCATGACCATCGACACCGCCGTCTTCGATCTCTCCGACGCCGACACCACCACCATGCACGATCTCTACCGACACCTGCACGCCCACCCGGAACTGTCCATGCAGGAGACGCACACGGCCGCGTTCATCCTCGAGAAGCTGAACCGCCTCGGCCTCGAGACCTTCCTGTGCGGTGGGACCGGCGTGGTGGGGATCCTGCGCAACGGTGAGGGTCCCGTGATCGGCTACCGCGCCGACACCGACGGCCTGCCCATCGCCGAGGACACCGGGCTCGACTACGCGAGCACCGCAGTGGGGACCCTGGCCGACGGCACCGATGTCCCGGTGATGCACGGCTGCGGCCACGACACCCACATGACCGTGGGTCTCACTACCGCGCAGCTGCTGACCGAGAACCGCGAGGCGTGGGCGGGCACGGTCGTCTTCATCTTCCAGCCCGGCGAGGAGACCGGCGAGGGTGCCGAGGCCATGGTGGAGGACGGACTGTGGGACAAGGCGCCGAAGCCGGAGATCATCTACGGGCAGCATGTCTGGCCGGGACTGGCCGGAACCGTGAACATCAGCAAGGGAACGGCCATGGCGATGGCCGACTCCTGGAGGATCACGGTGCACGGCAAGCAGGCGCACGGCTCACAGCCGGAGCAGTCGATCGATCCCATCGTGCTCGGGGCCCACATGGTGGTCCGCATCCAGACGATCGTCTCGCGCGAGGTGCACCCCATGAAGTCCGCCGTCGTCACGATCGGGACCTTCCACGGCGGCCTGAAGGAGAACATCATCCCGGCGTCGGCGGAGTTCACGGTCAACGTGCGGACCTTCGACGTCGACGTGCGCGAGCGCGTCCTCGGTTCGCTGCGGCGCATCATCAGCGCCGAGGCCGCGGCTTCCGGGGCGCCCGAGCCGGTGATCGAGGAGATCACCAATTTCCCGCAGTGCTACAACGATCCCTCCTCCACGGAGGACCTGATGGCGGTACTGGGCGAGGTCCTCGGCGAGGACGCCGTCATCGAGTCCCCGCCGGTGATGGGCAGTGAGGACTTCGGCCTGCTGGCCGAGGCCATCGGCGTGCCGAGCGTCTACTGGTTCTTCGGCGGACACCCGCAGGAACTGCTCGACGGCGATGAGCCCGTGGCGGGCAACCACTCGCCGTACTTCGCGCCCGCGATCGAACCGACGCTCACCACCGGGGTGCGTGCCGCCATGACGGCGCTGCTGTCCAAGGTGGGGGCCACGGCGTGAGCGCGGCGCTCTCCGAATCGTCCGCGGTCGAGCTGACCGGTGCCATCCGCCGTCGTGAGGTGTCCGCCCGGGAAGCGCTCGAGGCCCATTTCGATCGCATCGACGCCGTCAATGGTCCGATCAACGCCGTCATCACGCAGGACCGCGAGGGCGCTACGGCACTCGCGGAGGCGGCCGACGAGGTGACGATGTCGGGAGCCGACCTTCCGCCGCTGCACGGACTGCCGATGACGCACAAGGACACCCACAACACCAGGGGCCTGCGCACCACGCAGGGCTCGTCGGTGTTCAAGGACTTCGTGCCGACCTTCGATGACCTGATCATCACCCGTCTGAAGGGAGCCGGCGTCGTCACGACCGGCAAGACCAACGTGCCCGAGTTCGCCGCCGGATCGCACACCTTCAACGAGGTGTTCGGTACGACCGTGAATCCGTACGACACCGGCCGCAGTGCCGGCGGCAGCAGCGGGGGAGTGGCGGCGTCGATCGCGGCCCGCATCCAGCCGCTCGGGGACGGCAGCGACATGGGTGGTTCGCTGCGGATTCCCGCGTCGTTCTGCAACGTGGTCGGTTACCGTCCCTCCATCGGCGTCGTCCCGTCCCTGCCGACGCGCAACGCCTGGGCGTGGCTCGCACGCAACGGTCTGATGGCGCGCGACGTCGAGGACATCGCCCTCGGTATGACGGCGATCGCCGGCGTCGACCCCGCCATCCCGTATCCCTACCCCGTGGCGGGTTCGTTCGGTGCGTCCCTGCAGCGGGATCTCACCGGGCTGCGGGTCGGTTGGTCCTCCGATTTCGGGCTAGGCGTCCCCGTGGACCGCGAAGTGCTGCAGGTCCTCGAGAGGCAGCTGCAGGTGTTCACCGACCTCGGTGCCATCGTCGAGGAGGCTGCTCCGGACCTGCGCGATGCCGATCAGGTGTTCGGAGCGACGCGCGCGTTCGACTTCGTGCTCGGTCTCGGGGAGCTGGTGCAGAAGCACGGTGACGCGATCAAGCCCGAGATCCACTGGAACGTGGAGCAGGGGCTGCAGTTGACTGCGCAGGACCTGGTGGACGCCGCGCTCGCACGGACCCGGCTGGATACCAGCGTGAGGCGGTTCTTCGGGAAGTACGACGTCTTCGCGAGTCCGGCCACGCAGGTGCTACCGTTCGACGCGACCGAGCGGTATCCGACCTCGGTCAACGGTGTGCAGTTCGAGACGTATCTGGACTGGATGCGCTCGGCCTGCCTGGTGTCCGCGACCGGATTGCCTGCCGTTTCGGTGCCCGCGGGATTCAGCGAGGGCGGACTGCCGGTCGGTTTGCAGCTGGCCATGCCGCACGGGAGCGACGTCGAACTGCTGCAGGTGGCGTATGCATTCGAGCAGGCGACGGGCTGGGCGAAACGGGCGCCGCAGGTGTAGCGCGGGCAAGGGTCCGGCCGCGCGGCGGACGCGGTATCAGTGCGACAGTGACTACGCTGTCCACAGCCGCAGGACGAGCGGCGCAAGCCTCAGGGGGGAATAGTGCACGGTCTCGACTTCACCGCGATCGACTTCGAGACGGCGAACAGCAAGCGCGGTTCCGTCTGCGCGGTAGGGCTCGCGAAGGTGCGGAACGGCGTCGTGGTCGACACCGCCTCGTGGCTCATCAAACCTCCACCAGGGGTGCACGAGTTCGTGCCGAGGAACATCGAGGTCCACGGCATCCGTCCCGCGGACGTGCGCATGGCTCCGACATGGCGGGAGAGTCTCCAGCGCATCATGGCATTCACCGGAGATGATCGGTTCGTCGCCCACAACGCGTCCTTCGATCGATCCGTTCTCCACGGCGCGTGTGCAGAGTCAGGGCTGCCGGCGCCGGACAACACCTTCTCCTGCTCGGTCGATCTTGTTCGTCGCCTCCTGGATCTCGAGGTGAACAAGCTTCCGCACGTCGCGAGAGCCCTGGGGCTCGGAGAATTCAAGCACCACGACGCCGGGAGCGACGCCGCGATCTGTGCCTCCGCCGTCGTCGCCATCGCTCGACAGCACGCACTCCACTCCCTCGATGCGCTGTGGCCGGCGACGGTGACACCACCGGGCGGCTCCAGCCGGTACGCGAGAACACTGACACCCTGACAGACGGGCGTTGGAGTCGGCGGTGGCCGGTCTCCTCGGCCGGACCGGGCGCCGCCGAACGACCTAGCGGTCAGGCCTACCCCGCTCGGAACGGCGTGATCGTCCTAGCTCAGGACGTCCTTGGTGCTGAACCGCCCGTACGCGAGCGAGCCGAAGACGGCGATGTACCCG
>JASLBS010000271.1 GCA_030146405.1 Arthrobacter sp. | reverse complement strand
CGTCGCCCACGCTCCTCGCCCCCCTGCTGACCACCGTCCCGCTGCAGATCTTCGCCCTCGCGCTTGCGAGCGCGAAGGGCTACGACGTCGACCAGCCACGCAACCTGGCGAAGTCGGTGACGGTTGAGTAGTGGCGTCCGGGCGCCGTCGCGGCTTCCCGTGACGGCGTCGGGCGTGCGGCGGCGATGATCATCGGCATCGGTGTCGACGTCGTCGACCTCGAACGGTTCCGGCGGCAACTCGAACGGACACCGGCCCTCGTCCAGCGTCTCTTCGTACCGTCGGAGCGGGGGCTCACCTTCCGATCGCTCGCGGCGCGGTTCGCAGCGAAGGAGGCCGTCGCCAAGGCGCTGGGCGCTCCCGTCGGGATGAACTGGCAGCACTGCACCATCGAGGTGGACGAGGCCGGCGCGCCGTCCGTGGTCGTCGACGGGACCGTGGCCCTCGCCGCCCGCGCCCGCGGGGTCGAGACCTGGCACCTGTCCATCAGCCATGACGGTGGTCTCGCCACGGCCATGGTGGTGGCGGAGGGCAGCGGACGGTTCCGCAAGGAATAGTAACCGTACTGATTATCGGCCGGCTTACCGCTAAGCTCGGACATATGCTCAAAGCCTTCTCCGCTGGTGACGTCCGCTCCGCGGAGGAACCCCTCCTCGATGCCGGGCAGGGGGACGCCCTGATGCAGAAGGCTGCCCACGGCCTGTTCGGCGTCGTCCTCGGCCTCCTGCGGGACGCCGGGCGCGGAACCTACGGGGCCACCGCCGTCGTCCTGGCCGGCAGCGGCAACAACGGTGCAGATGCGTTGTACGCCGGCGCGCGACTCCTGCGCAGGGGTGTGAGCACGACGGCGGTCCTCACCTCCGATCGGGTCCATGCCGCGTCGCTCGCCGGGTTCGTCGCCGCCGGCGGCACCCCCGTCCGGCTCGACGACGCCGACCCTGCCGACCTCGCAGCGCACGCCGCCGCTTCCGACGTCCTCATCGACGGGATACTCGGGACGGGCTCCCGCGGCGGGCTCCGTGGGGCATCCGCGGAGTTCGTCCGGGCCTTCGAGGCGGCCGCAGGGCCGCGGCACAGGCGGTCGACCATCGTCGTAGCCTGCGACCTGCCGAGCGGGCTCGGCGTGGACTCGGGGCTCGTCGACGGCCCGGTCCTGTCCGCGGACGCGACGGTCACCTTCGGTGCTGCCAAGGCCGGACTGCTCATCGGTCAGGGCGCCGTCGTCGCCGGTGAACTCGACGTCGTGGACATCGGTCTCGATCTCTCCCGCTTCACTCCTGTGGCCCGTCGCCTGCTGGACGCCGACGCCGCTGCGCTGCTCCGCGTGCCCGGAGCGCACGACCACAAGTACTCCCGCGGAGTCCTCGGCGTGGCCGCCGGGTCCGCCCGCTACCCCGGCGCGGCGGTGCTCGCGGTGGGTGCCGCGCTCGCCACCGGCGTGGGTATGGTGCGCTACCTCGGGCCGACTGCCGTCGCCGCCCTGATCCACCAGCGGCACCCCGAAGCCGTCGCCTCCACCGGATCCCTCGCCGACGCCCGCTCGCAGGCGTGGCTGGTCGGTCCCGGTGCGGTCGACGACGACGACCAGCGGGAGCGCGCACTCGCCGCGATGGCCTCGGGACGTCCCGCCGTCGTCGATGCCGGGGCCCTCGCGGAACTGCCGGAGCGGCTCGGGCCGCAGGTCATCCTGACCCCGCACGCCGGCGAGCTGCGCCGGCTCCTGGCCGAGCGCGGAGTACCGGCCGAGCGGGCAGAGATCGAGGCCGAACCCGCGCGGTTCGCGCTGAGAGCCGCCGAGCTGACCGGCGCCACCGTGCTGCTCAAGGGCTTCACGACCGTCATCGCAGCGCCGTCCGGAGCCCTGTTCCTGCAGGCGGATGCAACACCGTGGCTCGCCACCGCGGGATCCGGTGACACCCTCTCCGGGATTCTCGGCGCCCTGGTGGCCACGCTGGCCGAGGACGACGACGCAGCGGGGCGGATCGGCGTCGCGGAGGAGGACCTGTGGGCTGCCACCGCTGCTGCTGCGGCACTCATCCATGGCCGCGCCGGTCGGCGTGCAGCCGGCCGGGGACCCGTCGTGGTCGCGGATCTGCCCACGGACATCGGAGCCGTTATCGCAGACCTCCTCCAGGAGCGTCGCCTAGCGATGTGAAGGACCTGATTTACCTGACGGACAGCTGAATGCGCTATGTATTGAGCAAGCACCCGGGGCAACTGGCCCCGACGCCTGCGAGCATCACCGCTGTCGCCTGTGGAGGCGGCCGCGGCAGAAGACATCAAGGAGAACCTCATGGAACTATGGCCCGGCGACGCGTATCCCCTGGGAGCGACCTATGACGGCACGGGAACGAACTTCGCGCTGTACAGCGAGGTCGCGGACTCCGTCGTCCTCTGCCTGTTCGACGACGACGGCACCGAGACCTGCGTGGAACTCAAGGAGGTCGACGGCTACGTGTGGCACGGCTACCTGCCGCATGTGAACCCCGGTCAGAAGTACGGCTACCGGGTCCACGGTCCGAACAACCCCGCCGAGGGACACCGGTGCAACCCGAACAAACTCCTCCTGGACCCCTACGCGAAAGCGATCTCGGGAGACCTCGACTGGGACCAGGCACTGTTCGGCTACAACTTCGGCGACCCGGACTCCGTAAACAACGAGGACTCGGCGGCACACATGATGCTCGCCGTCGTCGTCAATCCCTTCTTCAACTGGGACGGCGACCGCATGCCGCGGACCCCCTACCACCAGTCCGTGATCTACGAGGCGCACGTCAAGGGCCTGACCCAGCTGCACCCGGACATCCCCGAGGACCAGCGCGGCACCTATGCCGGTATCGCCCACCCGTCGGTGATCGCCCACCTGCAGAAGCTGGGCGTGACGGCGATCGAGCTCATGCCCGTGCACCAGTTCGTCAACGACAGCACGCTGCAGGAGAAGGGCCTGTCGAACTACTGGGGTTACAACACCATCGGCTTCTTCGCGCCGCACAACAAGTACAACTCCACGGGTGACCAGGGTGAGCAGGTCCAGGAGTTCAAGGCGATGGTGCGCGAGCTGCACCTCGCGGGCATCGAGGTCATCCTCGACGTCGTCTACAACCACACGGCCGAGGGCAACCACATGGGCCCGACGCTCTCGATGCGCGGCATCGACAACGCGTCCTACTACCGGCTGGTGGAGGACGACAAGCAGTACTACATGGACACCACGGGAACGGGCAACTCGCTGAACGTGGGTAACCCCCACTCCCTGCAGTTGCTCATGGATTCGTTGCGCTACTGGGTCACCGAGATGCACGTCGACGGCTTCCGCTTCGACCTCGCCTCCGCGCTCGCGCGTGAATTCTATGAGGTCGACCGCCTGTCCGCCTTCTTCGAACTCGTGCAGCAGGATCCCGTGGTCTCGCAGGTCAAGCTCATCGCCGAGCCGTGGGACGTGGGCCCCGGCGGATACCAGGTGGGTAACTTCCCGCCGCAGTGGACCGAGTGGAACGGCAAGTACCGCGACACGGTGCGCGACTTCTGGCGCGGCGAGCACTCCAGCATCGGCGAGTTCGCTTCACGCCTGACGGGCTCGGCGGACCTCTACGAGCACTCGATGCGCCGCCCGGTCGCGTCCATCAACTTCGTCACCGCCCATGACGGCTTCACGCTGCGCGACCTCGTGTCCTACAACGAGAAGCACAACGAAGCCAACGGCGAGGACAACAACGACGGCGAATCGCACAACCGCTCCTGGAACGGCGGGGTCGAAGGCCCTACCGATGATCCCGAGGTGCTGGCGATCCGTGTCCGGCAGCAGCGCAACTTCATCGCGACGCTCCTGCTCTCGCAGGGTGTGCCCATGCTGCTGCACGGTGACGAACTGGGCCGCACCCAGGACGGCAACAACAACACCTACTGCCAGGACTCCGAGATCAGCTGGGTGCACTGGGACAAGATGGACCAGCCCCTGCTCGAGTTCACGGCTGCGGTCAACCGGCTCCGTTCGGAGCACCCGACCTTCCGCCGTCGGCGGTTCTTCGACGGACGTCCCGTCCGTCGTGGCGAGGGCGAGGCGCTGCCGGACATCGTCTGGCTGGACACCGCCGGTGAACTCATGGCTCCGGAGGACTGGGACAGCGGCTTCGGCCGTTCGATCGGGGTATTCCTCAACGGCCAGGGGATCCAGGGCCGCGATGCCCGTGGCCAGCGGATCGTGGACGCGAACTTCCTGCTGTACTTCAACGCACACGACGAGGCCGTCGACTTCACGATCCCTGCGGACGAGTACGGCACGTCCTGGGACGAGGTGATCGACACCGCCGGGAAGTACGCCGACTCGGAGGCCATCCCGGCCGGTGCCGTGGTGACCGTCGAGGGGAAGTCCATGGTCGTCCTCCGCGCCCACTCCGAGGTCGAGGATCTCGACCACTCGGTCGCGGCGTCCCTGGCGATCCTCGCCAACGAGGTCACCTCCAAGACCGGCACCGCGTAGCACCACCGCCCGACAGGTACACCCACTCCCACCGTCCCAGGAGGACCCCCACCGTGTTGACACCGACATCGACGTACCGGCTGCAGATCCGGAGCGAGTTCGACCTGCATCGGGCCGCGGCCCTGGTGCCGTACCTGCACGACCTCGGGGTGGACTGGGTGTACCTGTCGCCGATCCTCACGGCGGAGAAGGGCTCCGGTCACGGCTACGACGTGACCGACCCGACCGCCGTGGACCCGGACCGGGGCGGTCCGGACGGCCTCGCCGCGCTCAGCGAGGCCGCCCGGGCAGCGGGCATGGGTGTGCTCGTCGACATCGTCCCCAACCACATGGGGATCGAGACCCCGGCCGACAACGCCTGGTGGTGGCAGCTCCTGAAGGAGGGCCGCGGCTCGCGGATGGCGGAGGCGTTCGACGTCGACTGGGACGCCGCCGGCGGTCGCCTGCGGATCCCGGTGCTCGGTGACGGCGACGACGAACTCGCCCAGCTCGCCGTGGTGGACGGGGAACTGCGCTACTACGACAACCGGTACCCCATCGCGGAGGGCACGGCCCACCCCGGTGACACGGGCGCCGAGGTGCACGATCGGCAGCACTACGAACTGGTGAACTGGCGCCGCGCGGACGCGGAACTGAACTATCGGCGGTTCTTCGGCGTCAACTCGCTCGCGGGCCTGCGCGTCGAGGTCCCGTGGGTCTTCGAGGAGAGCCACAGCGAAGTGAAGCGGTGGTTCGACGCGGGCCTGGTCGACGGGCTGCGTATCGACCATCCGGACGGTCTCGCGGACCCGAAGGCCTACCTCGAGGACCTCCGTAAGCTCACGGGAGGCGCCTACGTACTCGTCGAGAAGATCCTCGAGCCGGGGGAGAAGCTCCCCACGGACTGGGACACGGAGGGAACCACCGGCTACGACGCCCTGGCCGACATCGATCGGTTGTTCACGGACCCCGCGGGTGAGCACGTCCTCACGGCCTCGGTGCCCGTCGATCCGTTCCACGAGATGATCCACGGCACCAAGCGCGGTATCGCGGACGGCATCCTCCGCTCCGAGGTGCTGCGGCTGGCGCGGCTGGTGCCCGAGGAGGCCGGGCTCGACGCCGATGCGGCGGCGGACGCCATCGCCGAGTTGCTGACGTGCTTCCCCGTGTATCGCAGCTACCTCCCGGGCGGCGCGGAGTACCTCGCCGAGGCGGTCCGTGATGCGCACGTCCGCCGTCCCGACCTGACCGACACCATCTCCGCCCTCCACCCGCTGCTGAATCCGTTCCTCGACGGGACGGGAGAGCTCACCGAGCTCGCCCGGCGTTTCCAGCAGACCTCAGGGATGGTCATGGCGAAGGGGGTGGAGGACACCGCCTTCTACCGGTTCTCACGCCTGGTCTCGCTGAACGAGGTCGGTGCGGATCCTTCGATCTTCTCGATCGGTCCGCTCGAACTGCACCGTCGCCTGCTGGAGCGCCAGACCGACAGCCCGTTGGCCATGACGACGCTGAGCACGCACGACACTAAGCGCAGCGAGGACACGCGGACCCGCATCTCCGTCCTCTCCGAGCTTGCCGACGAGTGGACGGCCGTGCTCGCCCGGCTCGAGGAACTCGCGCCGATCAAGGACCCCACCTTCGCGCCCCTGCTCTGGCAGTCGCTCCTGGGTGCGTGGCCCCTCAGCCGCGAACGCGCGCATGCGTACGCCGAGAAGGCCTCACGCGAGGCCGATCTCAGTACGCACTGGACCGCCCCGAACGAGGACTTCGAGCGTGCTATGCACGCCGCAGTGGACGCGGCGTTCGACGACGACGCCGTCTCGTCCGTCATCACGGCGCTGGTCGAGCGCATCCGGGCCGCCGGGTGGTCCAACTCCCTCGGCCTGAAGCTGCTGCAGCTGACCATGCCCGGAGTGCCCGACGTGTACCAGGGTACGGAGTTCTGGGACACCTCCCTCGTGGACCCGGACAACCGACGGGAGGTCGACTACGACGCCCGCAGGCAGGTGCTGACCGACCTCGCGTTCGGGGCGCTACCGCCCGTCGGGGCTGATGCGCACGCGAAGCTGCTGGTCGTGACACGCGCCCTCAAGCTCCGCAGGGACCGCCCCGAGCTGTTCACCGGGTACACGGCCATCACCGCCGCGGGTCCTGCAGCGGAGAACGTCTTCGGATTCGACCGTGGCGGCGCGATCACCCTCATCACCCGCCTGCCCTACGGCCTCGCGGAGCGCGGCTGGGGAGACACCACCGTCGAACTCCCGGCAGGTCGCTACACCTGCACGCTCACCGGCGCATCGGTGAGCGGCGGAACCGTTGCCGCGGCCGACATCTTCGCCACCTTCCCCGCAGCCCTACTGGTCCAGGAGGACGCATCATGAGTTCACCGTTCGATGTCTGGGCGCCCCGCGCCGAGTCCCTCATCCTCGTGGCGGACGGCGCCCGGTACCCGATGACCCAGGGGGATGGCGGGTGGTGGCACCCCGCGGAGGTACCGTCGTCGTCGGAGGTGTCCTACGGCTACCTCGTGAACGGGTCCGAGACGCCCGTCCCCGATCCCCGCTCGCGACGCCAGCCCGACGGCGTCCACGAACTCTCCCGGACGTTCGACCCCGCAACCCACGCCTGGCAGGACGGCTCGTGGGAGTCGCCGGGCCTGAACGGCGGGGTCATCTACGAGATGCACCTCGGTACCTTCACCCCCGAGGGGACGCTCGACGCCGCGATCGGCAAGCTCGACTACCTCGTGGACCTCGGCGTGCAGTACGTCGAACTGCTGCCCGTCAACGCATTCAACGGCACCCATAACTGGGGCTACGACGGCGTCCTCTGGTACGCCGTCCAGGAGACCTACGGTGGTCCTGCCGCGTACCAGCGCTTCGTCGACGCCGCCCACCAGAAGGGACTGGGGGTCATCCAGGACGTCGTCCACAACCACCTGGGCCCGAGCGGCAACTATCTCGGTCTCTTCGGCCCCTACCTCACCGAAGGGATGTCCAACACCTGGGGGGACTCGCTCAACCTCGACGGACCACAGTCGGACGAGGTGCGCGAGTACATCGTCGACAACCTGCTGATGTGGTTCAGGGATTACCACGTCGACGGTCTGCGCCTCGACGCGGTACACGCCCTCCATGATGAGCGCGCGGTCCACATCCTCGAGGAGTTCGCCGCCCGCACCGACGAGTGCGCAGCGGAGCTGGGCAAGCCGCTCTTCCTCATCGCCGAGTCGGATCTCAACAACCCGCGCCTCATCCAGGGTCGCGACGTCGGAGGCTACGGGCTCGCCGGACAGTGGAGCGACGACTTCCACCACGCGGTGCACGTCAACCTCACGGGTGAGACGGAGGGGTACTACCTCGACTTCAACTCCGTCGGGGCACTGGCCAAGGTCCTCGAGCAGGGCTTCTTCCACAACGGGACCTATTCGACCTTCCGGGAACGGCACCACGGCCGGGAGATCGACCCGTCACGGGTGTCCCCGCTGCAGTTGGTCGTCGCGACGCAGAACCACGACCAGATCGGCAACCGGGCAGCGGGCGACCGCATCAGCGCCACGCTCGACCCGGCGCAGCTCGCGCAGGCGGCCGTGCTGAACATCCTCGGCCCCTTCACCCCGATGCTCTTCATGGGTGAGGAGTTCGGGGCGTCGACCCCGTGGCCCTTCTTCACCTCGCACCCCGAGCCGGAACTGGGCAAGGCCACCGCGGAGGGGCGGCTCAGGGAGTTCGAGCGCATGGGGTGGCGGCCGGAGGACGTGCCGAATCCTCAGGATCCCGCGACGTTCGCCTCGGCGAAGCTGGACTGGGACGAGACAGGGACAGGCCATCACGCCGACCTCCTCGCCACGTACCGCGAGCTGATCCGCCTGCGCCGTTCACGGCCGGAGTTGCGGGATCCGGACTTCGGCAGCATCGCGGTGGACTACGACGAGGAGTCCCGATGGATCGTCATCCGTCGGGGTAGGACGGCGGTGGTGCTGAACCTCGGCGACGCCGCGGCGACGGTGCCGCTGGCAGGCGCCGGCGCGGAGATCCTGCTGGCCACGGTGGACGGCACAGACCTGGCGGCGGGTTCGGCCCTGGTCCCTCCCCACGGGTCCCTGGTGCTCAGCCTCACCGCAGGCTAGGGCAGGACTCGATCAGGGTTTCTACAGGAACGGGTCGCCGACCGGCGCGCGGTCGGCGACCTGCGCCATACTGTGCAGGAGGTCCTCCCCCCGGGAGAGGCACGGTCCGTGGCTTCGCAGTGGGAGCACAGGGGCCAGCTCCATGGACGAGACGGCAGGAACGACAATGACCCTGGACATCGCGACACTGCGGGTAGCCTTCGGTGCGATCGCGGTGACTCTCTTCGTGCTGTTCTACACCGTTTCCTACCGGCAGACCCGGTCCGCCTACAGTGCGTGGTGGTGCGCCGCGATCGCTCTGTTCTGCGTCGGTACCTGTGGTTACCTGTTCGACGGCACCGCGCATCAGGTGTGGGCGAATCCGTCGGCCAATGCGCTTCTCGTGATGGGGACGGTGAGCGTCTGGGCGGGAGCCCGCTCACTGCGGACGAGCCGGCCGGCCTGGCTGCAGCTCGCGGCGGCGCCGCTCGTCACGCTCCTTGCATCGCTGATCGATTCTCCGGCGACGAACACCTGGGCCGGTGGTGCCGTGTTCCTCGGCCTGATGTCACTGACGATCGGCCTCGCGTCCTGGGAGCTGTGGCGGCTGCCGGTCAGCTACAGCCGGATGCAGAGACCGCTGGCGGTTGCCGCCGGTTTCCTGGCGGCCCTGTACCTGGCCCGGTGCCTGGCCTTCGTGGCCGGCGGTGAGGACGGCCTGGTCTTCACCACCTACTTCGGGTCGGAGATCACCACGCTGCTCACCATGCTGCTGCTCGTCGTCGTCGCCTTCAGTGCATCCGCCCTCAGCGCGGAACAGATCGTCACGGACCTGCGTACCCGGGCCGACAACGATGCCCTGACCGGCCTGCTGAACCGCTCGGGCTTCCTGGACCTCGCCGGCGCGCAGATCGATCGGCTGGCCCGGACACAACAGCCCGGATCGCTCATCCTCGCCGATCTCGACCACTTCAAGGCGGTCAATGACCGGCACGGGCACGCGGCGGGGGACGCAGCTCTGCGAACCTTCGCCCAGGCCTGTACGGAGACGGTCCGGACGACCGACCTGGTGGGACGCTACGGCGGCGAGGAGTTCATCCTCCTCCTGCCCGGCGCCTCCGTCTCCCGCAGTGAGGACATCGCCCGCAGCGTGAGCATGGCCCTCCGGGTGGCGTCTGCACCCGACGGCGTGCAGATGCCCACCGTCAGCTACGGTATCGCCGCCCTGGAAGCATCCGGCTACGACCTCGATGCGGCGATCGCCGCCGCGGACCAGGCACTGTACACCGCGAAGGCAAGCGGTCGCGACAAGGCGGTGCGGGCCCTCGGTGCCACGCCGCAGAAGCGCGGTCCGTCCGCGGGCTCTCCGGAGGGCTCCCTGCGGGTCTGAGCCGCCGCGCTCAGCCCAGGATCCCCAGGGCCAGGGGCACGCTGTCGATGGTGATGGCCGTGCCGGCGTCGACCGATGCCACTTCGCCGTCGATCTGGTACGGCATCGGCTTCAGGGTCGAGAAGGTGTAACGGGAGTAGCTCGGTTGATCGCCCAAGCCCTTGGTCGTGGCACGCAGGGCGGTGAGCAGGATCCGCCACTTCGCCATGTGGGGGAAGGTGATGACCTCGAACTGGCCGTCTGCGGGGTGGTCACCGGCCTCGCTGAGCGTCGCGTACTTGGCCATCTGCGAGATGTTCGCGAACACCAGGCTGTCGAACTCCCGGAGTTCACCGTCGCTCTGGCGGATCTCGAAGGGCTTGAACTTGGAGAACGTGCGGACCACGGAGAACATCTCCTTGATGGCACCCTTGCTGCCCTTCTCCAGGTCGATCGCCATGACCGGGGTCAACCCGAAGCCGATGTACGAGTGGGCATAGGTCGGCTCTGCACCTCCCTCGTCCGTGCTGATCCGCAGCAGATCGATCCGGCGCACCGTGCCTTCGACGATTGCCTCGGCCAGGGGCTTGCGGCCCGTCACCCGGCTGTGGTCGTTGGCGTTGCCGGCGGCCAGCACTGCGCACACGGCGTCCTCGCTGCCACTGGCCATGACTCCGTTGACCACCTCGTTGTACCCTCCGTCACCGCTGACGGAGACCACCAGTGCATTGCCGGCAACTGCCGCCGTCCGGGCGAGGTCCGTCGCATGCCCGGCGTACTCCGTGGGCTGCAGGGTGATCCTCCCCTCCGGCAGTGCGGACACCAGGTTCCCGTGGAGTTCCTCGGCAAGCCGGGGGGCGTTTCCCGTGCTGTTGGGATTGAAGATGATCGTGATGGTGTCGAACCTGCGGGGTGCATTCACGGGTGGGGCCTTTCCTGTCGATGCGGTGGGATGCGATGGTCCTGGGTCGGTGCTCATGCCGCGCTCCGGACGATCGGATCGGCGGTGAACGAGACGATGTGCTCGGCGACCAGCGCCGGTGAGCTGTGGTGGACGGCATGCGGTCGTCCAGCCACCACGACCAGGGAACCGTTCCGGCAGGAGTCGGCGAGGCTGCGTGACCAGCGCGTACCCGACACGAGGTCGCGTGAGCCCCTCAGGACGAGAACGGGGTGCACCACCAGGGGCAGTCGGTCCTCGAGGCGGTACGCCATGGCGACGCCGAGCTCCGCCAGGTACCAGCGGGGTCCGCAGCGCAGGACGTCCGCGGCCTGGACGAGGTTCAGGCGCGGCTTCTCGAGGATGGAGTTGAGACCCAGGGCGAGGGCCTGCTGGGGGACCGTCCGCCGCCGCGCGTCGACGGCCGCTCCGATGAGGACGACCCGGGACACGAGGTCGGCCCTGCGCAGGGCGAGTTC
>JASLBS010000269.1 GCA_030146405.1 Arthrobacter sp. | reverse complement strand
CCCGGCGCCACCATCGAGTGGCTGACGGAACTCAAGATCGACGGCCTCGCCGTCAATCTGCTGTACCGCAACGGTGAACTGGTGCGCGCCGCGACACGGGGTGACGGCATCACGGGGGAGGACATCACGCACAACGTCCTCACCATCGCCTCGATCCCGCGGCACCTCGCAGGCAGCGACCACCCGGAGGAGGTGGAGATCCGCGGTGAGGTCTTCTTCCCCACCAAGGAGTTCGGCCAGCTGAACGAGCGCATGGTGGCCGCGGGCAAGGCACCGTTCGCGAACCCGCGCAACGCCGCCGCCGGTTCGCTCCGCCAGAAGGACCCGGCCAGAACGGCCGAGCGCCCGCTGGACATGTACGTCCACGGCATCGGTGCCCGGACGGGCCTGGCCGCCGGGACGCAGTCCGGCACCTACGAGCTCCTGACGGCGTGGGGCCTGCCGACGTCGCCCTACTACAGGGTGCTGAGGACGCAGGGCGAGGTACTGGACTTCATCGAGTACTACGGGAGCCACCGGCACGACCTTCTCCACGAGATCGACGGGATCGTGGTCAAGGTGGACAGCTTCGCCCTCCAGCGCGCCCTCGGGCACACCTCACGGGTGCCGCGCTGGTCCGTGGCGTACAAGTACCCGCCCGAGGAAGTGAACACCAAGCTCCTCGACATCCTCGTGAACGTCGGCAGGACCGGCCGTGTGACGCCCTTCGGGCTCATGGAGCCGGTGAAGGTGGCCGGCTCCACGGTGAGCATGGCCACCCTCCACAACCAGGACGTGGTGAAGGCCAAGGGTGTGCTGATCGGTGACACCGTGGTGCTGAGGAAGGCCGGTGACGTGATCCCGGAGATCGTGGGGCCGGTGATGGCCCTCCGGGATCCGGACAAGGTCCGCGAGTTCGTCATGCCCACCGAGTGCCCGTCCTGCGGAACTGCGCTGCAGCCGGCCAAGGAGGGGGACGTGGACATCCGCTGCCCCAACGCGCGTTCCTGCCCGTCGCAACTCCGCGAGCGCGTGTTCCATCTCGCCGGACGTGGTGCCTTCGACATCGAGGCACTCGGCTGGGAGGCGGCGATCGCCCTCACCCAGCCGGCCGAACCCGAGGTGCCGCCGATCACCACCGAGGCCGAGATCTTCGACCTGACGCCGGAAAAGCTCGCGGACGTGCGCATCGAGCGGGACAAGAAGGTGAAGGGCGTGGTCACGGGGCGCGAGCTCGTCCCCTACTTCTACTCGAGGGGCACGGCCAAGAAACCGTCCGAGCCGAGCGTCACCACCCGCAAGCTGTTCACCGAGCTCGAGAAGGCGAAGAAGCAGCCGCTGTGGCGTGTGCTGGTGGCACTGTCCATCCGGCACGTGGGTCCGACGGCGTCGCGCGCCCTCGCCACGGCCTTCGGCTCCATGGACCGCATCCGCGCTGCCGGCGAGGAGGAACTCGCGAACGTGGACGGCGTCGGTCCCACGATCGCGGTGGCGTTGCGCGAGTGGTTCGCCGAGGACTGGCACTGCGAGATCGTGGAGCGGTGGGCCGCGGCGGGTGTCCGGATGGAGGACGAGGTGGACGAGAGCACGCCGCGCACCCTCGAGGGCCTGACGGTGGTGGTGACCGGATCCCTGCAGCAGTACAACCGCGACGAGGCGAAGGAGGCCATCATCACGCGGGGTGGGAAGGCGGCGGGCTCGGTCTCGAAGAACACGAGCTACGTCGTGGCCGGGGAGAACGCCGGCACCAAACTGGAGAAGGCCGAGGCTCTCGGCATCCCCGTCCTGGACGAGGAGGGTTTCACGGCGCTGCTGCAGAACGGTCCGGCGCCCGCGGACGAGCCGGACGAGCCGGACGAGCCGGACGAAGACGCTGCCGTGGAGACGGACATACCCGAAGGATCGACCGGGGCCCCATCCGAGGCCCCATCGGGGGAGGCATCATGAGCGTCGACACCGAACACGCCGGTACTGCCGGCGAGCAGGTTTCACCCGAGATCCTCTTGGAGCTCGCACTCTGCGCTGCAGCCGCGGGTGCAGCAGTCCTTGCCGGGCGGGATGCCTCGGCGCTCGAGGCCACGAGCAAGAGTTCGGACAGCGACTGGGTGACGGCGTTCGACGTCGCGGCGGAGCGGGCGGTGCGCGCAGTGCTCACCGGAGCGCGTCCGCAGGACACGATCACGGGCGAGGAACTCGGCACCACGGTGCCCGACGAGGGCGCCTCCGGATCTGCCGGCCCCCGCCTGCGCTGGTCCATCGATCCCCTCGACGGAACCACCAACTTCATCCGCAACATCGTCTACTACGGAACCTCCGTGGCGGTGGCCGATGCGCAGGGAACCTGGCTGGCCGGCGTCGTCCATGCGCCGGCGCTGCGCAGGATCTACTGGGCCTCGCGTGGCGGGGGTGCCTGGCTGAGCGAGGACGGCGCCGTGCGGCGGCTCACCGGACCCACGGCGGACCGCGGACGACTGCTCGGCACGGGATTCTCCTACGACCCGCAGACGCGGTCCGCGCAGCTCGAGGAGCTCGGAGCGGTGATCGGCGGCTACGGTGACGTCCGCCGGCTCGGGTCGGCCGCGCTGGACCTCTGCCTGGTGGCGGACGGCGCCCTCGACGCCTACCTGGAGCGGGGCCTGAACGAACACGACTTCGCGGCCGGTGCCCTGATCGCCGAGGAGGCGGGCGCCGTCGTCCACCGCCCGGACCTTCGCCCCATGCTCGACGGCGGACCCACCGAGGCGGAGCGGCTCGCCAGTGCGCTGGCGGCAGGCCCGGCGGAACTCGTCGCCGCGCTCGAGGGCCGGCCGGACGCGGGGCCCGCATGAATTCCCCGTCCTGGCAGAAGATCCTCTCCACGCTCGCCGGTGCCCGGTCCCGCGAAATCTACGCACGAGCCGTTCTCGGGGAGCCCCTCGACGCCTCGCCCAAGGAGGTGCAGCGCCTCGTGGACGCCGGGCTCCTCACGCAGGACCACGCCGTCGACGGGCACCTCTTCAAGGACGTGCTCGCCACCTCGGCGCCTGCCACCCCCAAGGGCGTGGACCGCTTCTTCCGGGAAGGACGCATCGAGGGCCTGCCGCGTACCGGTGCGGACCGCGCCGGGCTGCTCGACCACCTCGCGGAACGGTTGCTGCCGGCGGACGGCGAGATCACCGAGCCGGAGGTCAACCGCCTGCTCGCCACCGTCACGCGCGACGTCCCGACCCTGCGCCGGGCGCTCGTCGATGCGGGACTGGTGGAGCGCTACCCGGACGGCACCGGCTACCGGCGGGTCCCGGCCGGGGAGTGATCCGCTCCGGTGGTTGCCGGTGCAGGTATCACCGCAGGGGGATGGCGCGCTCCTGGAACCAGCGGATCAGTTCCCGCAGGGCCTGGATCGTGTCTGCGGGATCCTCGTCCTCGAAGGTGCTGCGGTACCCGGGGATGTCCTTCGCGAGGGAAGCGCTGAAGGGTTCGTGCCCCATGGTCCAGTCCGGGAACTGCCGCTCGGCGATCGGCTCACGCAGGAGCACCCGCACACCGGCGTGCCGCGAGTCCGCGCCGATGATCGCCATCCGCTCCTTCAGGGAGTCCTCGGGGCCCTCGAGCACCTGCAGGAAACGACCGCTGCGGTAGAGCAGCATGCCGGTCAGCCCCGTACGGGCGTTGTTCGCGCGGCTGGTCACGAGGAGTTGCCCGAGATCTTCGTCGCTGAAGGGATGCAGGGCCGTGCTGGTGTACACGATCGAGGTCATCTGGTTCTGGGAGTCATCCACACGTGCCAATCTACCGAAGGCACGCGGGAATCGCCCCCTCCACGCGCGCGTATGCGGGATCGTCGCGCCGGGATCGATGTGTACCGGGCCGTGACAGGATGAGCCGGTGAGCACAGCACCGACCGGCAGCACGTCGATCCCTCCCGACATCACCATCCGCCCCGTCCGGTACGAGGACTACGACGACGTCCGCCGGATCACCCGGGACGCCTATCTCGCGGCGGGTTACTTCACCGACGAGTCGCATCCCTACATGGCCGTGCTGTCCGACGTGGAGCACCGCGCACAGCACGCCGAGATCTGGGTGGCGGAGCGCGACGGCCTCGTGGTGGGGTCGGTGGCCCTGACCTTCGCCGGCCAGCGGTACACCGACATCGCTGTGGAGGGCGAGCTAGAATTCCGGATGCTCGCGGTGGATCCCGCCGTACAGCGCGCCGGAGTGGGCCGGGTGATGGTGGAGCGCATCATCGATCACGCCCGCACCCTGCCCGGCATCGAGGCGGTCAGTCTCACCAGCGGCTCGGACATGGTGCGGGCGCACCGGTTGTACGAGTCGATGGGCTTCCTCCGGGTTCCCGAGCGGGACTGGTACGTGCCGAACGAGGACATCCTGCTCTGGGTCTTCCGCCTGCCGTTGTGACAAGGGCGCACGCCGGCGCGTAGGGCACCGCTCGGCGCCGCCGTCGTGCCGGACCGCCCTCGTACCCGCCGTGCCGGAGCGCATGTGCCTGGCCGCCCTCGTACCCGCCGCGGCAGGGCCATCTGCCAGGCCACCGTCGTGCCCCTGCCGGACGAACCCGCCGACGCCGCACCCGCCCGGGCCCGCACTAGACTGGTCGCAGACACCCACGTCCGACTTCCAGGGGAGATCCATGGCCGAGATCAACCGGGACGACGTCGCGCACCTTGCGCGGCTCGCCCACATCGACATGAACGACGACGAGCTGGCCCGCATGGCCGGGGAGCTCGCCGTGATCGTCGATTCCATCAAGAGCGTCAGCGAGGCGGCGGGCGACGACGTCCCCGCGACCAGCCACCCGATCCCGCTGAGCAACGTGTTCCGCGAGGACGTGGTGGGGGAGACCCTCAGCAACGAGGAGGCGCTCCTCAACGCCCCTGACAACGCCGACGGACGCTTTCGGGTCCCTGCGATCCTGGACGGGGAGTAACCATGACCGAACTGATCCATCTCTCAGCCGACGCCCTGGCACAGAAGCTCGCGTCCAGTGAGGTCTCCGCCGTCGAGGTGACGCAGGCACACCTCGACCGCATCGATGCCGTGGATGACGCCGTCCACGCCTTCCTCCACGTCAACACGCAGGAAGCGCTCCTCGTGGCCGCCGAGGTGGACAAGGCCCGCGCGGACGGCGATACGCTCCACCCGCTGGCCGGCGTACCCATCGCGGTCAAGGACCTGATCGTCACACGGGGTCAGCCCACCACCGCCGGCTCGAAGATCCTCGAGGGCTGGCAGAGCCCGTACGACGCCACCGTGGTGAGGAAGCTCCGTGCCGCGAAGATGCCGATCCTCGGGAAGACCAACCTCGACGAGTTCGCCATGGGTTCCTCCACCGAGCACTCGGCCTACGGGCCCACGCGCAACCCCTGGGACCTCGACCGCATCCCCGGCGGCTCCGGTGGCGGTTCCGCCGCCGCCGTCGCCGCCTTCGAGGCGCCGCTGGCCCTCGGGACGGACACCGGTGGTTCCATCCGCCAGCCCGGCGCCGTCACCGGCACCGTGGGTGTGAAGCCCACCTACGGCGGCGTCTCCCGCTACGGTGCCATCGCCATGGCGTCCTCCCTCGACCAGATCGGCCCCGTCTCCCGCACCGTGCTGGACAGCGCGCTGCTGCACGAGGTGATCGGCGGGCACGATCCGCACGACTCGACATCGCTGACCGACCCCGTGGGCGCGCTCGTGGCCGCCGCCCGCCTCGGGCAGGTCGAGGGCATGCGCATCGGCGTCATCAAGGAGCTGCAGGGCGAGGGCTACCAGGCCGGCGTCCTCACGCGCTTCTCCGAATCGCTGGAGCTGCTGCGCTCGGCGGGCGCCGAGATCGTGGAGGTCTCCTGCCCCAACTTCCAGTACGCGCTCGGCGCCTACTACCTGATCATGCCCTCCGAGGCCTCCAGCAACCTCGCCAAGTACGACGGCGTGCGCTTCGGCCTGCGCGTGGTGCCGGACGGCGCCCCGACGATCGAGCGCGTGATGGGAGCGACCCGCGCGGCCGGCTTCGGTGACGAGGTCAAGCGCCGCATCATCCTGGGCACCTACGCGCTGAGCGCCGGGTACTACGACGCCTACTACGGGTCGGCCCAGAAGGTACGCACGCTCATCCAGCGTGACTTCACGGCCGCGTTCGAGCAGGCCGACGTGCTGATCTCGCCGACCGCGCCGACCACGGCGTTCAAGCTGGGGGAGAAGCTCGACGACCCGCTGGCCATGTACCTGAACGACGTCGCCACCATCCCGGCGAACCTGGCCGGGGTCCCCGGACTGTCGCTGCCCGGCGGACTCGCGGACGAGGACGGACTGCCCGTGGGCATCCAGCTCCTGGCCCCGGCCCGGCAGGACGCCCGCCTCTACCGGGTGGGCGCCGTCCTGGAATCACTGCTCGAAGAGACGTGGGGCGGCCCGCTGCTGGCCCAGGCCCCGGACATCACGAAGATCGCAGGTGGGAAGAAATGAGCGCTGTAACCGACGAGGTCCTCTCCTTCGACGAGGCCATGGAAAAGTACGATCCGGTGCTCGGGTTCGAGGTCCATGTGGAACTCAACACGAAGACCAAGATGTTCTCCGCCGCGCCCAATGCCTTCGGTGACGTCCCCAACACCAACGTGTCCCCGGTGGACCTCGGGCTGCCCGGCGTACTGCCCGTGGTCAACGGCGTCGCGGTGGAGTCCGCGATCAAGATCGGCCTGGCACTGGGCTGCAAGATCGCCGAGAAGTGCTACTTCGCGCGGAAGAACTACTTCTACCCGGACACCCCCAAGAACTTCCAGACCTCCCAGTTCGAGGACCCGATCGCCTACGACGGCTCCATCGACATCGAGCTCGCCGACGGCACCGTGTTCACGGTGGAGATCGAGCGCGCTCACATGGAGGAGGACGCCGGCAAGCTCACCCACATGGGTGGCTCGACCGGCCGGATCCAGGGCGCGGAGTTCTCCCTCGTGGACTACAACCGTGCCGGCGTGCCCCTGATCGAGATCGTCACCAAGCCGATCCAGGGCGCCGGCTCACGTGCACCCGAACTCGCGAAGGCCTACGTGGCCGCGATCCGTGAGATCGTGAAGAACCTCGGGGTCTCGGACGCCCGCATGGAGCGCGGCAACGTGCGCTGCGACGCCAACGTCTCCCTGCGCCCGTACGGCCGCTCGACGTTCGGCACGCGCACCGAGACCAAGAACGTGAACTCCCTGCGTGCCGTCGAGCACGCCGTCCGCTACGAGATCCAGCGGCACGCCGCCGTGCTGGACTCCGGCACGCCGATCCTCCAGGAGACGCGCCACTGGCACGAGGACACGCGTTCGACGACGTCGGGCCGGCCCAAGTCCGATGCCGACGACTACCGCTACTTCCCGGAGCCGGACCTCGTCCCGGTGGTCACCAACGAGGCCTGGATCGAGAAGCTCCGCGCCGAGCTGCCCGAGCCACCCGCCGAGCGCCGCAAGCGCCTGCAGGCCGACTGGGGTTACTCCGACGCCGAGTTCCGCGACGTCGTCAACGCGGGCGTGATGTCCTCCATCGAGGACACCATCGCCGCCGGCGTCAGTGCGTCCGTTGCCCGCAAGTGGTGGATGGGCGAGATCTCGCGCCGTGCCAAGCTCGCCGACGTCGAACCCGCCGAGCTCGGCGTGAGCCCCGAGTTGATCGTGGAGCTCAACGGGCTGATCGAGTCCGGCAAGATCAACGACAAGCTCTCCCGGGACGTGCTCGACGGCGTCCTCGCCGGTGAGGGCACGCCCGCGGAGGTCGTGGAGAAGCGCGGCCTCGCCGTCGTGTCCGACGACGGCCCGTTGCTCGAGGCGATCGACGGCGCCCTCGCGGCCCAGCCCGACGTCGCGGACAAGATCCGCGGCGGCAAGGTCCAGGCCGTCGGCGCGATCGTGGGCGGTGTCATGAAGGCCACCCGCGGGCAGGCCGACGCCGGCCGCGTGCGCGAGCTCATCCTGCAGCGCCTCGGCGTCGAGGGCTGACCGAGACGTCCGGGGAGGGTGCGATGGCGGTTCTGCCGAGGGCGGAGATCGACGTTGTACCCTCCCTCGTCGTCTCCCTCCTCACGGGGCAGCACCCGGACCTGGCGCACCTTCCCGTGCGGCTCGCCGGTTCCGGGTGGGACAACACGCTGTTCCGGCTGGGGGAGGACCTCGTGGTGCGCCTGCCGCGGCGACAGGTGGCCGATTCCCTCATGGTCGCGGAGCAACGATGGCTGCCCGCCCTCACCGCCGAGCTGGGCGTCCCGACCTCCGCACCCGTGCGCCTCGGGCTTCCCGGCCCCGGCTTCCCCTGGCACTGGTCGGTGTGCCCGTGGATCGACGGCGTG
>JASLBS010000260.1 GCA_030146405.1 Arthrobacter sp. | reverse complement strand
AGTAGCCTCCGGTGAGTTGCCCTGCGCATTCGAGTAGGTGTCCCACGACTGTTCCTTGTCCGAGGAGGACCGGGTCCCCGGCCAAGTCCCAGCCGTGTTCATGGGCGATGGGGCCGAGGTAGAGGGCGGGGTCGGCCAGGCGTCCGGCGATGACGACGTCGGCGCCCTCTGCCAGAGCTTCCACCACGGGGGCCGCCCCGAGGTAGGCGTTGGCGGAGACCAGTTCGTCCGATTCATCCGACAGCGGGCGACCTGTTTCCCAGAGGATCGGATCGACCTGTCGCACGGCCTCGAGTACGTCGTCTCCGGTGATGACTCCGACGCGTGTTCCGGTGAACCCGTTAGCTTGGGCGATTTGCACGGCGAGCTTGCCAGCGGCCTCGGGGTTGGCTGCTCCCCCGTTGGTCACAATGGTGGTTCCGTTCTGCCGGCATGCCGGGAGGGTGGCTTCCAGCCGTCGTCGGAGTAGTGGGTCGTATCCCTCGTCCGAACCGGTGAGGCGGCGTGCATTGGCGGCGGCGATGGTTCGTTCGCCGAGAACCTCGAAGATCAGGTAGTCCAGGTCAGCGGAGCGGGCGAGTTCGACTGCTGGGTCGATCCTGTCACCGGCGAAACCGGCTCCGGCACCGAGCCGGATGGTGCGGTCCGTGGTGGGACTCATGATGTGGCTCCTACTACGATGGCGCCGGTCAACAAGGCAACGGCCAGCATGATCAGGCTCACCAGCCAAGCCCAGCCGAAGAGGGCTTTGATGTGTTTGCCGATGTCCACGCCGGCGAGTCCGACGAGGAGGTAGAAGGATCCGGTGAGTGGGCTGATCGGGAAGCCCACGGTCTCCTGTCCGAGCATCGAGGCTTGGGTGATCTCGATGGGGGAAACGCCGTACTGCTCGCCGAGGGCGTTGAGGACGGGTAGCACCCCGAAGTAGTACGCGTCCGGGCCGAACAGCAAACTCAACGGCACACCGAGCACGCCCACGATCAGGGGGAGCCCGGGGGCTGCCGTTGCGGGGATGACGGAAGTGGCTGCGTCGGCCATGGCGGTGATCATCCCGGAGCCTTCGAGGATCCCGAGGAACGCCCCGGCTGCCAGCAGGGTGGTGGCCATGAGCATCGCACCGGTGGCATGGGCCTCGATGCGTGCGGTCTGGCGTTTGAGTCCTGGGTAGTTCACCACGAGGGCGATCACGACACCGGCGAGGAAGATCAGTTCCGGTCGCGCGAGGCCGGCGATCAGGACCGTCAGTACAGCCACCGTCAGAATTGTGTTGAACCACAGCAGGCGTGGGCGGCGCAGTGCTTGCTCCTCGTCGGACAGCGCTTCGGTGGTGGTGTTCGGGGAGGCCTCGGTCAAGGTGCCACCAGGCACCGCTGACGAAGCACCGTCCTCTAGGGTGTGTGCGCCGGAACCGGCAGGCGAATCGGCATCATGACCCGACGTCGCCGGACTGATCCGGCCGATACGCCGTTGCTCCCGCTTTCCCAGGAACCATGCGATTCCCAGGGCGGCGATCATCCCGGCGATCTGCGCCGGGATGAGCGGCACCCACAGGTCGTTCGCGGGCACCCCGGCGGTGGCGGCGGCACGAGCGGTGGGACCACCCCACGGCAGCAGGTTCATGGTCCCTGCACCCAGGCCCACGCACACACTCAACGTCAACCGCCGCATTCCCAGGCGGTCGAAGAGCGGGATCATGGCCGGGATCGTGATGAGGAAGGTGGTGGCTCCCGCACCGTCGAGGTGGGCCGCCATCGCCAACGCCGTCGTTGCCAGGCATACGGTGACCGGGGCATTGCCCGCCCACCGGATGATGCGGCGGATCACAGGATCGAACAGACCAGCATCACGCATCACCCCGAAGTAGGTGATCGCGAAGATGAACATCACGGTCACCCCGACGACGCCCCCGAGACCGTCGGCCACGAACTCGCTGATCTCCGCCGGACCGAACCCGGCGACGAGGGCGAAAACGATGGGAACGCCGGCCAGGGCCACTACTGCTGCGACCCGGTTGGAGAGCAGAAGCGCCAGAATCACCCCGATGGTGAGGAAACCGGTCCACGCGAGCATGAGAGCCCCTTTCAAGAAGTTCCCACAAGCGTGATACACATCACTTATGCAGTCAAAGCTCAATCATCGCTAGGCTTATGCATTATGAACATAAATCTGGGAGTTCATCATCTACGGGCGATCGTGGCGGTCGCCGATCATCACAGCTTCACGCTGGCTGCGGTGCATCTGGGGGTCGCCCAGTCGTCCCTGAGTCGTACGGTCCTCGAGGCGGAACGTCGGTTGCGCACGCCCTTGTTCCAGCGCAGTACGCGGCACGTGGTCCTGACCACGGACGGCGCCGCGGTCGCCGCGGTCGCCCGCTCGGTGATCGAGCACGTGGACACCGGTCTGGAACACATCCAGGGGTATCTCTCCGGCACCCGGGGCAGTATCACCATCGCCACCCTGCCCTCACTGGCGGCCACCCTGCTCCCGCCCGTCATTCGCCGGTACCAGCACTTGCACCCCGATGTGGTGCTGCACGTCGAGGACAACCTGAGCGACCAGGTGAGCGAGGACCTGCGCCTGGGACGAGCCGATCTCGCACTCACCGCCGACCCGGTGGAGAGTTCGGAGTACGTATGTCGTCCCATTGCCACGGATCGCTTCTTCCTCGCGATGCACCCCGAGCACCGATACTCGACGAGGGATACGGTGCAGTGGGCAGAGCTGAAGGACGAACCGTTGATCGCCTTCGGGGCGGCGTCCAGCATCCAGCGCACCGTCGGCCGCGCACTACAGGACGCCGGGGTCTCCCCCGCCACTTTCGTGCAGGCCCAGAACGTCGC